>JBIJCL010000038.1:0-10683 GCA_044344725.1 Steroidobacteraceae bacterium
CATCCGAGGCGCCGCGCGCCTTGAACACCCCGAAATTGGTCGCCTGACGACCATTCAACCGCGAGATCGAGCGCTGCTCACCGACGGCGTCGCGCACCTCGGCGACATCTTGAAGACGAACGCTCGCGCCGTTGGCGAGCCGAATCTGGGTCGCACCGAGTTCCAAAGCCGTCGTCGCAGCTCCGAGTACGCGGATCGACTGCTCGCCACCGCCGACCTGGGCTCGTCCGCCCGGCGCGTTGAGGTTGAGCACACGAAGCTGCTGGTTGACCTCAGCCGCCGTGATCCCGAGCGCCTGCATGCGCGCCGGGTCGAGCTCGACGCGTATCTCGCGCGAGACGCCACCGCCGCGCGCGACCTGCGCGACGCCCGGTACCGCGAGCAAGCGCTTGCTGATGGCATTGTCGACGAACCAACTGAGCTGCTCGGGCGAACGCTCGGTGGTGGCGACGGCATACCAGGCGATCGCCCCACCCTCGACATCGATACGGTTGACCTGCGGCTCGTCGACACCTTCAGGAAGGTCCGAGCGGATCTTGCTGACGACGTCGCGGATATCATTGAGCGCACGGTCGATCGGCGTACCGATCTGGAACTCGATCGTCGTGCTCGAAAATCCCTCCGAGGCGCGTGAGCTGATGCTGCGGACATCCGCGACGCTACGCACCGCGCCCTCCACCTTCTGCGTAATCTGGGTCTCGATTTCGGACGGCGCTGCGCCTGGTTGCGACACCTGCACCGACACCAACGGAAAACTGACGTCCGGGTTCAGATTGATCGGCAGTCGCTGAAAGCTCACGAGGCCGACGAAGGTCAGCACCATGAAAAGCACGATGGGGAACGTCGGATGACGAATCGCCCATGCGGACATGTTCTTCATCGAGCGACCCTCACCGCCTCACCAGGCCGCAGATAAGGACCTGCGGTCGTGACGACTTTTTCGCCGCCCTGCAAGCCGCCGCCGATCACCACACCCTCGGCGCGCGAGCCCTCGACACGAACGTCACGACGCTCGACTTTGCTCGCGGCATCGACGATGAAAACGTAGTTACCCGTGGTATCGCTCATCACCGCCGTCTGCGGCAACAGCGGACGACGGCCGGACCCCACGGAGATCTCGCCTCGCGCGAAGGCGCCCGGGCGCAGATCGCGATTCGCGGGAAGATCGATGCGCACACTGCCAAGCCGCGTCTGCGGATCGATGACGGCGCCGATCAAACGGACCTTGCCTTCGAACGCTTGTTCGACGCCCGTGACCCGAACGCGCGCCGGCTGACCCGGTGCGAGTCGCGGCAAATCGCGCTCCGCGACGTTGCCACGCATCTCGATCCCGCCGGCACGTCCGAGCCGGAAGAGTGGCGCCCCGCCGGGCCCCGCGAGTTGGCCGACTTCGGCCGAGCGCGTCAGCACGATACCGTCGAAGGGCGCGCGTACTTCGGTTCGACGAAGACGCGCCCGCGCCTCGGAGAGCTGAGCCGAGACGACTTTGACCTTGGCACCGGCGGCGATCGCAGCGGCACCCCGACGCTCGATTTCCTGAGCCGACAGCGCGCCCGTGGTGGCGACCGCTTGTGCACGTCGATAGTCGGCCTCGGCCACGGCCGCATTCGCCTTGGATTCCTCGAGCGAGGCCTCGAGGCTTGCCACCTGCGGCGCCACCAACGAAGTATCGAGACGCGCCAGGACTTGTCCGGCCTTCACACGATCGCCCACTTCGGCGTTGAGCGCCGAGACACGCCCACCCTCGCCCTCGGCACTGATCGCCGCCTCATCGCGCGCTGCGATCGCCCCTGAGAACGTCACGACATCCGCAAGTTCGATGGCTTCGACCGTCGTGACCGACACCAGAGGTGCCGGGTTGACCGCGCCGTCGTCGCGGCCCGAGAACAGGAATGTACGGATCAGCCCGAGAACGGCAAGCAGCAGTAGCGCTGCAATCGTCCAAAGAATACTGCGCGGGACGGTGGCCAAAGAAAACTTCGAGGTCGAGAAAGGGGACATGATCACTTCCGGTGGGTACGAGAGTCCAAGGTGTTATATTTAACTACAACAGTATAACGCAGATCAATTTTCGGGGAGCCTGCGGAGGGCGCGCAGTTTATGCTTTCGGGACCATGCGTATCGCGAAACCGATCCTGCTCGTGAGTACCCCGGTCGGGGTGGCGTTCGGACTTTTGGAAGCCTGGCGGGTCGGAGCTTGGCTCGGCACCCTGATGCTCGCACTGATCGGCGTGCTCAGTGGGTTTTTATGGCTGACGGTGCGACGAATTCGAACGGAACGCGACGGAGAAGCGCGCGACGATCGATGAGTCGACGGGCGACCTCGGTACGATCAACGCATCGCAAGTGATCGAGGACAACAAATCCTCGAACTGCGATCCCCGAGTCGATGTGTGTTGCGACGTCTCAGGCGCCGCCAAGACGAGAATATCGGCTTGCCTCCGCCCGACCCTATCGCAAAGCGTCGAAGGATCGGTCTCGTGATCGAGTTCGGGTTCGGAGAACCAACCTTGGCACTCGCGCCGTAGACGATGAGTCAGCTCGAGCATCTGCGACCGAGTGACCCCGTCGGGAGCATTGAAATCATCGGCGACCACGATGCGAGGTGACGGCGCCCACGGGCTGCCCCGGGTCAGCAGTATGGGAGCCGTCACCTGCTTCACCAACTGAACGAGTTCCGGTCGCAACAAAAGTCGCGATCCGCGCTCCCCGCCCTCGACGATGCCGCGAATCACGAGCAGAGGTGTCAGCGCCTCGACTCGCGCAGCCAGACCTTCGGCCACCGACGCGGCACAGGCCACGCAATGTCGGATATCGAGATCGCGAGCGGCGACCGACCCACTGAGCGCATCGAGGTATCGCTCACTGTCGTCGAAGCATTCTTCGATGATGCGCCTCGATGAGGCATCGGCATCACAGCGGCGGACCGCTCCGGCATGCTCGGTATCGCAGGAAAAGAGTTCGATGACCGCCCCAAGATATCGAGCGAGCGCAGAGGCCTTCTGCAAGGCGGCCTGAGCCCCACCGCCTCGATCGACGAGCACCAGCAAAGTAGCCGCGGCATCCATGGTTCGGTTAACGGATTACTCAGCGCATCGCGAGCAGAACGGCGTCTCAGGCAAGGCCTCGAGACGACCCGGCTCGATGGGACGACCGCAACGCGCGCAATCAAAGTATTCGCCCCGCTCGAGTCTCGCGAGTGCGAAATTGACGCTTTGAAGCAACGTCCGCGCGGAAAGTCCGATGCCGCGCAGGACATCTTCGTTCTCGCGCTCGGTGACCTGTTCGGCGAAATCCGCCGACAAAGGCGTACCGTCATGCCGAAGGTCGGCATCGGTGAGTTCGGCTCGCCTCGCGAGCTCAGCGCGCTTGGCGAGAAGACGCTTCCTTACCGTCTCCACGTTGTTGGACATATGCGGCCTCCTTTGCTCCGCACGGACTTGGACCGCACGGTGGCACGGGTCGATCGCTGCAACCATCGCGGTAAGTACTTATCCATGCCTTGAATGCCGTTTTTGGGTATCTTTTAACCCGACATTCCATGACATCCAGTGCCGAAAACTCCTCCGTTCAGCGCGATCTGCAAGCGCTGCTCGATGCCACCGTCGATGCGGTGGTCGTCATCGATGCGCGCGGCCGCATCGAGGGCTTCAATCGCGCCGGCGAGCGGCTTTTCGGCTACTCGCAGAGCGACGTCATCGGCCGAAATGTCAGCATGCTGATGACGGCAATCGACCGTGAATCGCACGACAGCTACATGGAACGCTACATGGGTACCGGAGTCGCACACATCATCGGCATCGGTCGCGAGGTCGACGCGCGTCGCAAAGATGGCTCCACATTTCCAGTGTTTCTGTCCGTGGGCCAGGTCGAGGGCTCAGACCCGCCTCGTTTCGTAGGTCTCTTGCACGACATCACCCTGCGACGCGAAGCGATGGCCGCGATCCGACGCGAGCGAGATCGAGCCAATCTCTATCTCGAGATTGCCCAGGTCTTCCTGCTCGCCCTCTCGGCGGAGCGTCGAGTGCAACTCGTCAACCGAAAAGGCTGCGATATCCTCGGCCGACGGGAGATGGACCTGCTCGGTCGCGACTGGATCGACATCGCCGTACCGGAGGACCAACGAGCACTCGTGCTCTCCGAGCTCGACGCTCTCGCCGAGCGTCCCATGCATGAAGAGCGTTACTACGAACACGAGGTGCTTGCTGCCGACGGTCGTCGTCGACTCATCGCTTGGCGCAGTCTCGCCATGCGAAATGCCGAGGGAGAGCTCATCGGATTTTTTGCATCGGGCGAGGATGTCACCGACGCCCGACGCGACGCGGAAGAAGCCTCGCTCGCCCAGCAACGGGTCACGCAGGTCGGTCGGCTGGCGACGATGGGCGAAATGGCCGCGGGCATCGCGCACGAACTCAACCAGCCGCTCGCCGCGATCGCCAACTACGCCAACGCGGCGCTGCGCATGACCGCCACGGCCGGACTGGACGCGACGTCGGACGAAGACTTCCAACTCGCCTTGAACCAGATCAGTCAGCAAGCTTTGCGCGCCGGTGAAATCATCCGCCGTCTGCGTGCACTCGTGCAGAATCGCGAAACCCGGCTCGAACCGGCGAGCCCCAACGAGCTCATCATCGAGGTGCTGAGCTTCCTGCAAAGCGATGTTCGTCATGGCGAAGTGCGCGTGATCCGCGAACTCGATAGCCAGCTTCCGATGGCGCTGCTCGACAAGATCCAGATCCAGCAAATCTTGCTCAATCTGATTCGCAATGCCATCGAGGCATTGGCCGACATGCCCGTCGCGGACCGCGAACTGCGGGTGGTCAGTCGCGTCGATGAATCACGTACGTTGTTCATCGAAATCATTGATCGCGGACCCGGCGTACCGGATGAACTGATCAGCCGGATTTTCGACCCGTTCTGCACGACCAAGGCTACGGGAACAGGACTCGGGCTCGCGATCAGCCGTACCATCGCCGAGGCCCATCAGGGCAAACTTCTTTACGAGCCGGCCGAAGGCGGCGGCTCACGATTCATTTTGCAGCTGCCTTGCCGAAGGGAGGATGCCTGATGGCCCGTCAAACCACCGTGTTCATCGTCGATGACGACGACGCCGTTCGTGGCTCGTTGCGCTTGCTCCTTAAGGCTTCCGGCCTACCGTCCGTCGCCTTGGGCTCAGCGCAAGAGTTCCTCGACACCTGGCATGCCGAGCAACCCGGCTGCCTGATCCTCGATGTGCGCATGCCGGGGATGAGCGGGTTGGAGCTACAGACCGAACTCAATCGTCGGGGCGCCATCATCCCGGTGATCTTCATCAGTGGTCACGGCGACATCCCCATGGCGGTCGAAGCGATTCAACATGGCGCCTTCGACTTTCTGTCCAAGCCCTTCAGCGATCAGGATCTGATCGACCGTGTGCGGCGAGCAATCGCCGTCGATGCAGAGAACCGCAAGGCGCTGGCCGAAAAAGAAACACTGCGCAGCCGCTATGAATCTTTGACACCGCGAGAAAAAGAAGTCTTGCTGCTGGTCACCCAAGGCAAGGCCAACAAGGTCATGGCCGGCGATCTCGGAGTGAGTCAGCGAACGGTGGAGATCCACCGTGCCCGAGTCATGGAAAAAATGGGCGCCCACTCACTGGCGCAGCTCGTGCGCATGACCATCGACCTCGAGATCAATCGAGAGGGGTGACCCGCGATAGCCAGTCGGCGATCGCCGCGATCCGTTCCGGAGGCAGTCGCGACACGATCGGCCGATGGGATTGGCCGAGTGAGTTTTGGCCCGCCGCCGCATCGCGCAGCTTTCTTTCGAGATAGGGGGCGTGTTGAGCGGCGAGCGCCGGGATGCCACTCGACTCCACTGCCCGCCCCTGCGGACCATGACAACTCGCGCAACTTCGAGCGAACTCCGCCGCCCCGGCTGCGAGTTCGCGACCGGACCCCTTGGCAGGCGGCGTCACCCGGCGCAGCCCTGCGATGTATCGCGAGACCGCGTCGACCGCCTTGGCTCCCGCCAAATGATCGTCGTTCGAAAAATGCTGCATGCGAAGGTCGGTGCGCGTACCGCTACGAAATCTTTGGAGCTGACGCCTGACGACTTCGGTCGGCTGCCCACCGATCGCAGGTACGCTGCCATCGGTCACGCCGCCGCCATCCTTGCCGTGGCAGGCTGCGCAGTCGCGATATAGCTCGGCTCCCGACTCGACTTCACCGCCCGATGCGAGAGCCGTCGGTAAAAGGTGCGCGACCAAAAGCACAACCCACGGGAGGATCGATCTCATGAACGCATCGTAACCCACCGTTCCTCCCCTCGATGCGCGCAGACCTGCGTCATGTACTTATTCAATGCGCACGGTGCGGACCCCAACATGCGCGGGGTCCGGCGGATCGGCGCCGGGAAACGACCACTCGGGGGTCAACAGTCATGTCCGCACAAACTACAGCCGTGTCATACAACGACAAGGTCGTCCGGCAATTCGCATTGATGACCGTCGTCTGGGGCGTCGTCGGGATGTTGGTCGGCGTCATCATCGCCGCGCAGCTTTTATTCCCGGCGCTGAACTTCGATCTGCCTTGGCTCACCTTCAGCCGCCTGCGACCCCTGCACACCAACGCAGTCATCTTCGCGTTCGGCGGCTCGGCGATCTTCGCCACGTCGTATTACATCGTGCAGCGAACCTGCCACACACGGCTCTTCTCGGACGGGCTCGCAGCCTTCACATTCTGGGGCTGGCAGCTCGTGATCGTCCTAGCAGCCGTTTCGCTCCCGTTAGGCTTGACGAGCGGCAAAGAATACGCCGAGCTCGAATGGCCGATCGACATCCTGATCGCACTCGTTTGGGTGGCCTACGCCGTGGTCTTCCTCGGCACGCTCGCCAAGCGAAAGGTCGAGCACATCTACGTCGCCAACTGGTTTTTCGCCGCATTCATCATCACGGTCGCCATCCTGCACATCGTCAACAGTGCGGCGATGCCGGTCGGACTCACCAAAAGTTATTCGGCCTATGCGGGTGTCGTCGATGCGATGGTGCAGTGGTGGTACGGACACAATGCGGTCGGATTTTTTCTGACAGCCGCCTTTCTCGGCATGATGTATTACTTTGTGCCTAAGCAGGCGGGGCGTCCGGTCTACTCGTACCGCCTGTCGATCGTGCACTTCTGGTCGCTGATCTCGATCTACATGTGGGCGGGTCCGCACCATCTGCACTACACGACGCTGCCGGATTGGGCCCAATCCCTCGGCATGGTCTTCTCAGTCATGCTGCTCGCTCCCTCCTGGGGCGGCATGATCAACGGCATCATGACCCTCTCGGGTGCGTGGCATAAGTTGCGCACCGATCCGATCCTGAAATTCTTGATCGTCTCGTTGTCCTTCTACGGCATGTCCACCTTCGAAGGCCCGATGATGTCGATCAAGACGGTCAACGCCCTCTCCCACTACACCGACTGGACCATCGGTCACGTGCACTCCGGCGCGCTTGGCTGGGTCGCGATGGTATCGGTCGGCTCACTCTACATGCTGATTCCGCGCCTCTACGGCCGCACCGAGATGTGGAGCACGCGCCTCATCGACATCCACTTTTGGACGACCACCATCGGCATCGTGCTCTATACCGTCTCGATGTGGATCGCAGGCGTCATGCAGGGCTTGATGTGGCGGGCGACCAATGCCGACGGCACGCTCACCTACACCTTCGTCGAAGCGCTCAAAGCGACCTACCCGTATTACGCCATCCGACTCGTAGGCGGATCGCTCGTGCTCTTCGGCATGTTCCTCATGGTCTACAACGTCATCAAGACCATCGGGCAGGGACGGGCCGAGCCGGTGTCGATCCCGGATCCGCAGCCCGTGCACGCCTGAGCCATCGGAAGTCGTAACAATGAAACACTCCGTCATCGAAAAAAACATCGGTCTGATGAGCGTGCTGATCGTGATCGCGATCAGCTTCGGCGGCTTGGTGGAAATCATCCCGCTGACGCAGCAAGACGAAGTCACCAAAGCCGCACCGGGCATCGAGCCGTACTCCCCTCTCGCCCTTGAGGGTCGCGACATCTACGTGCGCGAAGGCTGCTATACGTGCCATTCGCAGATGATCCGGCCGTTGCGCGGTGAGGTGGAGCGTTATGGCCACTACTCGCTCGCTGGCGAGTCCGTCTACGACCGCCCGTTCCAGTTCGGTTCGAAGCGCACGGGCCCCGACCTCGCGCGAGTCGGCGGTAAATACTCGGACGAATGGCAGCGGCTGCACCTCATCAACCCGCGCGACCTCGTCCCTGAGTCGAACATGCCTGGGTTCCCATGGCTCGCCACGCGCACCGTCGACGCCGCGTTGACGCCCAAAAAAATGGCAGCCCTTCGCAAGCTCGGTGTCCCGTATTCCGACGAGCAAATCGCGGCATCGAGTGCGGAAGTCGCCGGTAAAACCGAGATGGACGCCCTCATCTTCTACCTGCAGGGGCTAGGAATCGCCTCGAAGCAATGGAATTGACTCGGAGCCCGCAGCATGAGCCCTGAAACGCTTGGATTACTTCGCGGACTCGCCACCCTGTTCGCCATGATTGCGTTCATCGGCGTATGGGTCTGGGCTTGGGGACGCAAACGGAAACAGAAGTTCGATGACGCAGCACGACTGCCGCTCGAGGAGGACGCGCCGTGATGAGCGATGGCATGAGTTGGTTCGTGATCATCCTGACCACCGTCAACACCGTGGCAGCGGTATGGTTGCTCGTTTGGATGCGTAAACGCCGCAGCGAGACGGACAAGACGACCGATACGACCGGCCATACATGGGATGGCGACCTCAAGGAATACAACAACCCGCTGCCGCGTTGGTGGTTATGGCTGTTCATACTGTCCGTGATCTTCGCGGTGGTCTACACCGTGCTTTACCCCGGCCTCGGCAAGCATCCGGGTACCTTGGGCTGGACTCAGGTCAACCAGTGGGAAGCGATGCAAGCGAAGCAGGAGATCGAGGCGCAGCGCATCCTGGCGCGCTTCGTCGATCGTGATCCGGCTGAACTTTCATCCGATCCTTCGGCCATCGCGATCGGCCGAAATCTTTTTGCGAATGAATGCGCCGCCTGTCATGGCTCCGATGGTCGAGGCAGTACGGGCTTCCCCAACCTCACCGATGCCGACTGGCTTTGGGGAGGTGAACCGGAGTTGATTCAAACCTCGATCACCGAGGGCCGCGCCGGAATCATGGCCCCTTGGATCGACGTGATCGGCAAGACGGGCGTGAGCGATGCGGCAGCGTACGTGATGTCCCTGTCCGGTCGGAAAGCGCCCGAGGGGAACCCCGTCGCCGGCGAAACGCACTACAAAACCTACTGCGTCGCCTGCCATGGCGAGAACGGCCAGGGTAATCATGCGCTCGGCGCGCCCAATCTGACCGACAACGTCTGGCTGCACGGCGGCTCGTTCAGCTCGATCCGCTCGGTCATCGAGCAAGGCCGACAGAACCAGATGCCGGCGCAGGGCGATCGACTGGGCGACACCCGTATCCGCTTGCTCACGGCGTACGTCATCAGCATGGGTGAGACCCGTGTCGCCCAGCGAACGCCCTGATCGGGAGCGCGAGACGATCGGCGAACGCAGCCGCGTCGCGCTGACCGTAATGTGGTGCGCGTTCCTCGCGGCCAGCGCGGCGACCATGGTGTTCTTTGCCTTCGTCGACCCCTCCCCGGTCATCGCCGTCCTCAAACCGACCGGTGCCCTGCCCGGGCGCACGGAGCTCTACAGCCTAGGATTCCTTTTTTTCTTTGGTGTCTGCGCGCTGTCGGCCTCGTTGACGGCATGGCTCATCGCGCCACGAGCGCCTGAGGGTCCATGAGCAACGCAGACCCCGGCGTCGCAGAAGACTCCTACTACGCGCCACATCAGAAGATCTATCCCCGAGAGATCAGCGGCACGTTCTCGACGCTCCGGGTCACGGCCGCCTGGGTGTTACTCGGCGCGTTCTACCTGCTGCCGTGGGTTCCATGGGGAGAGCGACAAGCGATTCTCTTCGATCTGCCAGCGCGAAAGTTCTATCTCTTCGGCCTGACGCTCTGGCCACAAGACTTCATCTTTCTCGCCTGGCTGCTCGTCATCGCGGCTTTGAGCCTGTTTTTCTTCACGGCCGTCGCAGGTCGCCTCTGGTGTGGCTACGCCTGTCCGCAGACCGTATGGACCGAGGTCTTTCTCTGGATGGAGCGCGTCACGGAGGGTGATCGCGCGAGACGGATGAAACTCGATGCGGCCCCGTGGTCTACCGAGAAACTCATCCGCAAATCCGCCAAGCAATTTCTTTGGATCACTTTTGCGCTCTGGACCGGATTCACGTTCGTCGGATTCTTCACGCCCATCACTGACCTCGCCGCTCGCTCGATCAACTTTTCGCTCGGCGGCTGGGAGGCGTTCTGGGTGCTGTTCTACGGCTTCGCCACCTATGGCAATGCCGGCTTCCTGCGCGAGCAAGTCTGCAAATACATGTGCCCGTATGCACGCTTCCAGAGCGCAATGTTCGATCGCGATACTCTCATCATCACCTACGACCAGAAGCGCGGAGACCCGCGCGGTGGTCGACGTCGCGGCGTCGACCCGCGTGCGATCGGACTCGGGGACTGCACCGACTGCACCCTCTGCGTTCAGGTGTGCCCGACCGGGATCGACATCCGAAAAGGCCTGCAGTACGAGTGCATCGCC
>JBIJCL010000298.1:0-2783 GCA_044344725.1 Steroidobacteraceae bacterium
TCGACTCCCTCACCAGATCGATGACGCCGGTCTCGTTCATGGCAATGGCGCCGCGAAACTGGCTGCAAGTGATCCGAGGATAAGTCCCCAACCATCTACGAGCACGAACAACAAGAACTTGAAGGGCAACGCGATCATGATCGGCGACACCATCATCATGCCCATCGACATGAGCACGCTCGCGACCACGAGATCGATGACGAGGAACGGGATGTAAATCAAAAATCCGATCGTGAAGGCCGTACGCAACTCACTGGTCAGAAACGACGGCAACAAAACACTGAGCGGAGTCTCCATCGGCGCGCTGACCGGCGGCGTTTTCGCAAGATCCATGAAAAGCTTGAGATCAGACTCGCGGGTCTGGGCCAACATGAATTTCTTCATCGGATCGACCGCGCGCTCCAGCGCGGTCTCGAATGGAATGGACTCTTCCATATAAGGCTGCAAGGCGACGCGTTGGACTTCATCGAGCGTCGGCGCCATCACGAAAAACGTCAGGAACAATGCGAGACCGACGATCACCTGGTTCGGCGGCGTCGAGGCGGTGCCCATGGCCTGCCGAAGAAGCCCCAGTACGATGACGATGCGCGTAAAGGCCGTCATCGACAAGATGATGGCCGGCAAGAGCGTCAGCAGCGTCATCAAGCCGAGCGCTTGCAGCGTCAGGCTGTAGGCCTGCCCGCCGCCGGCAGTCGGCGTCGTACGGAGTAACTCGATTGCCGCGGCGTCTTGACCGAGCGCCATCGGTGCCGAGACGAGGAAAAGCAGCGTCAGAACCGGCGCGAGCAGGCCACGTATACGACTCACGGCTGCCGCTCCTCACTCGAAGAACCATCGGTCTCAGCCGTCGCGATGCGGGTGATGGATCCCGGCGTCACGCCGATCAGATGATCTCGACCACCGAAACGCACGACCACGAGTTTCTCGCGCGCGCCGAGCGATGCATGCGCAGTAATACTGAGTGTGCTGCGTGACGCATCGGGGTTGCCGAAGCGAAACCGTCGCAGCATCCAAATGGCCAGCGCCAGCAAACCGCCGACAAGGAGTAAAGCGGTGACGTATCGAACAGGATCCATGATCGACGCAGCTTCCGCTTAAAGATGTTTGACGCGATCTTCCGGATCGACGACCTGGGTGAGACGAATGCCGTAACGCTCGTTGACCAGCACCACCTCGCCGCGGGCGATGACGGTGTTGTTCACGCAGACGTCGAGCGGCTCGCCGGCTACGCGATCGAGCTCGACGACGCTGCCCTGCCCGAGGCGAAGGAGATCGCGAATACGAAGCAACGACCGACCCACTTCGACCGATACACTCACCGCGACGTTCTGGATCAACTCGAGCTGCACGGCGGATTCCGCCCCAGCCTCACCCTTGGAAATGCTGCCTACTGCTGACTCGTTCATGCTGCCGTTGCTCCTGCGACGTGTTCTGTTTGCGTCATGCGCGCTTGCGATGCGGGGCGGTACCGTGTTCGGTACCCGCCGATTCTTCCGAGTGATGCGACTCACTCGAGTCCAATGATTTCTTGGTATCTTCAGGCGGCTCGATCACCCGCTCGATCCGAATGGCGACGTTGCCGTCGGCGGTGCCGTACTCGGCATCGAAAACGTGCGAGGACTGCACGAGCACCTTGACGCTCTGCGGCGGCTTGAACCACAAGGTGTCGCCGGGACGGATAGAGGCCAGATCGAGTGCAGACACGCGCAATGTAACAAGCTGCGCGACCATCTCGAGCTCGGCATCCGAGACTGCATCCTGAAGCTGGTCCGACCATTTCGCGGCAAGCTTCTCATCGCGCTCGCCGGCCTGGAGTCGACCACGCAGCAGTAGCCGGATCGGCTTAAGCGCGGAGAACGGGTACATCACCGTAAGTTGTCCGCGGATGTCAGATCCCAACTCGAGATCGAATCGACTGACGATGACCGTTTCGCGATCTTCACCAATCTGCGCGAAGGCAGGATTGATTTCCCGACTCACGAATTCAGGGTTGAGCGCATAAACCGGCGCCCAGGCGTCACGGAGGTTGTCGAACACCGAATCGAGCAGCAACTGGATGATGCGCTCCTCGGTCTGGGTGAAGCCTCGCAAGGGCGACAACTCGAGTGAGCCGCCGCCTCGACCACCAAAGAAACTGTCGACTGCGCCGTAGACGATCGACGGCTCCAGCGTCACGAGGCCGTAGCCGCGCAACGGCGGAAAGCGAACGATATTGACGTTGCAAGGCGACGGCAGAGTCTTGAGATAGGCGCTGAAAGTCATGACGTCGAACGGCGCCACGGTCACCTTGACCGCCTGACGAAGGAGCGTTAGCAGGCTGCCCCTGAACTGCCTCGAAAACCGATCATTGATCATCTCGAGCGCAGCGAGTTGCCCGCGAGACGTCGTGTCGTTCGCGATCAAGCTATAAGGCTGCACTGCCGACGGAGAAGCGGCGGTCGAGGACGTATCGACGTCCCCGCTCTGCATGGCTTCCACCAATGCAGAGACCTCTTCTCGACTCAAAATTTGGCCGGTTGACGACATGATCTTCTCTGTTTTATCCGACCGAGTCTTACTGGAAGACGAAGTGCGTGAACATGACTTCGTCGATACCGCCGAAATCTTCGTTGCGGATCAGCACGTCATTCATCGAATCGCGTAGCGCAGCGGCAAGTCGCGCGCGACCCTCGACGGAGACCATCTCTTCTTCGCTGAACTGACTCGCGGTCGAGATGATGGCCGCCCCGATGGCGATCTGATGCTTGGTCACACGCTCGACGATTTTCTCGCCGTAGAACGTC
>JBIJCL010000287.1:0-2890 GCA_044344725.1 Steroidobacteraceae bacterium
CACATTTGGCTCGACACTGCATTGCGTCGGTCTGGGCGGTTGAGTGTGATGCGCGCAACCGGTGGGTGGATGTCCGTCAAAAGCTCAGTCATGCCATCATGTTAGCAGTCGGCCAAAACGACACCAAAAGGGGGATCAAGATCGATGGGTACGTACTCCGATTTGCGCGGCAAGGTGGCGATCGTCACGGGCTCTGGACGGCCCAAAGGCCTCGGTGAGGCGATGGTGAAACGACTTGCGGCGGAGGGCTGCAAGGTCGTGGTGAGCGATCTGGGTGCGCCGCAGGGTGAGGCCATGCCGGCGTCCGCCATCGGCTCGACGTCCGAGATGGAAAAGATCGTTGGGGAGATCCGTGAGGCGGGGGGAGAGGCCATCGGTCTGACCTGCAACGTGCTCGTGGAGTCCGAGGTCGAGTCTCTGGTCGCGCGCACGGTCGAGCATTACGGTCGGCTCGACATCATGGTGAACAATGCCGGCATCGGCTATCTCATGAAGCGAATCGTCGAGATGAATCAGGCGGAGTGGGATGCCGTGCTCGGCGTCAATCTGCGGGGCGTCTTCTTCGGCATCAAACATGCCGCGATACAGATGCTCAAACAAAATCAGGGTGGAAGGATCATCAATATCGGTAGCCAGGCGTCGAAGTCCGGATTTCCTTTCGCATCGGCCTACACGGCTTCGAAACACGGACTTGTCGGTCTCACACGCAGCGCCGCGATCGAGTTCGGTGCCGCAGGAATTACCGTCAATACGATCTGTCCGAACCACGTCACGACCGGGCTCGGCGCGTGGCAAAACCAGTTCTTCAGTGCGGCGACGGGCCGTAGCCATGAAAAATACCTCGCCGACATGCGCGCCCGCATTCCGCTCGGGCGTCCGGGCCTGCAGGAAGACATCGCCAAGGCCTGTGCGTTTCTCGCCTCCGATCAGGCGAGCTATATCACCGGAGAAGCGATGAACGTCTCGGGCGGCGAGGAGTATCACTGATGAGTTATGCCTGGCCGTCGGGTGCACGATTGGCGTTGTCGGTGGTCGTCAATGTGGAAGAAGGCGCCGAGTTCAACATCGTCGATGGCGATCGTGGGCCCGAGCCCGTGGACGAGCTCGGCATCACGCTCAAAAAACCGGTGCGTAATTTTGGCAACGAGAGCAACTACGCCTACGGCATCAACGAAGGTGCGCCGCGCGTTCTCGGCTTGCTCGCCCGACACGCAGTACCTGCGACCTTCACCGCGGCAGCGGTGGCGCTCGAGCGGGCGCCTCAAGTGGCCTCAGCCATCATGGAGGGCGGCCACGAAGTTTGTGCGCACGGCTACCGCTGGGCACATCAGCTCGGGATGAGCGAGGAGCAGGAGCGGGAGTTCATCCGCAAGGCGACGATGAGCATCGAGCGCAGCACGGGCGTTCGTCCGGTCGGTTGGTTGTCGCGATATTTGCATACGAGCGAGACGCGACGCCTGCTCTCCGAAGAAGGCTATCTCTATCACATGGATGACTACAGTCGTGATGAGCCCTTCCTCGATCAATCGTTGAGCAAGCCCATGGTCGTCCTGCCTTATGCGCTCGACTCCAACGACATGAAAATGTGGAACGCGCCCTCGCTGACGCCGCGAGCGTGGTGCGAGTACGCCATCGACACATTCGATTGGCTGCTCAAAGAATCCGAATCGAGACCTCGGATGATGTCCCTCGGAGTGCATCTGCGCATCATCGGTCGACCGGGCCGTATCGGAGCGCTCGAGACGTTCTTGAATCACGTCCACGATCGCGGTGGAAACAAAGTGTGGATCGCCAAGCGATGCGATATCGCCTCGCATTTCTTAGGGTAGAGCTTCGTGGGGTGAGCGAGCCTCGACTCACCCAGCCGATTCGAATGCCGTCGCTAGATCGCAGGCGAGGAGGTCTTCGCCACGGGCCGTGACGATCTGCATTCCGACGGGCAGGTCGTCGCCCGTCGCGAGTGGCGCTGATGCCGCCGGCAAGCCTGCCGCGGTGGCAACGACCGTGAGATCGGCAAGGTCGGTTGGCGTCGGACCGGCGTAGTCGAAGGCTTGCCCAGGCGTGGTCGGCAACACCAGTGCCCCGAGCGGCTGCATTAGGTTGTTCACGGCGAGGGCGAACTTTCGTACCCGCGATCGGAATTCATCAAGCTTGGCAGGTGCCAACGACGCGCCATATTCGAGCATCGCGCGCAGTTCCGGCGAATAACGCTCTGGAGTGCGAGCGAGCCCGTCACGATGTTGTTCGGCCATGGCGTGCTCGCATAGCGAGAACACCGCTCGACGAGTTTTCGCGGGGTCGAGCGTAGCGAGCTCGACGGGGATCAGCGTCGCGCCGAGAGAACGTAGTCGATCGAGCCCCTGCCGATAATGACGCAGCACGTTCGGTGTGGTGCCGAGCGTTTCGGCATCGATCATGAAGCCGATCGGTCTCGAGGCGAGGATCGGATCGACGTTCGTCGTTACCGGGCTCGATGTCGCATGGGAGGCTCCGGCGAGTACGCAAAGCAGAGGACGAAGAAGTTCCGCGCGCGAGGTCATCGGGCCCGCATGATCGAACTCGGGATGCACCGGAAGCACGCCCTCGAGTGATACGCGGTCCGGCGAGGGTTTGAGACTCGCGATACCGCAGTACGAAGCCGGGATCCGTACCGAGCCGATGGTGTCTGTACCGACGGCGAGATCGACGTGGCCGGCCGCGAGGGCGGCAGCGGAACCGCCGCTCGATCCGCCCACCGAGTGTGTCCGACGGCGGGGGTTGCGAATCGGGCCATCGATAGATCGACCCTCTGCACCCAGCGCGCCGGCGTCCATGCGTGTTTGACCGAGGAGCACGGCGCCCGCATCGCGCAAGCGCCGAACGAGCATGGCGTCGTGTTCGGCGATGATTC
>JBIJCL010000081.1:0-7758 GCA_044344725.1 Steroidobacteraceae bacterium
GGGCGTTCCCGAGGCGAGCCGAGCATCGCTCGTGATCGCGGCCTCTCGCGCCTCGTCGACGGCGAGGTGCGACCAGGCGTTGAGCGCCTCGTCTTCGCGAATCCTCTCGAGGGCGCGCTCGAGCGTCAGGGCGCAGGACGGTTTCATGCGCCGATCTTTGGTCGGTCGTCGATCAAGCGAATGGGTTTTTGACGGCTTTCGAGTTGCGTGAGCGGTGCCGTGCTTCCGACAGCCACGAGCTCGACCCGCAACTCGACGCCGATGCGCTGGGCGAGCAGATCGGCGAAGTGCCGCTCGAGCGTGGGACTCGGCAGCGCGGTGTGGGCGCGAGTCTCGATGATGACGGTCAATTCGTCGCGTCCTGAGGCGTCGCGCGTTGCTCGACAGATGTATTCGCCCGCGAACTCGGGCCGCTCGTTGAGGATCGCTGCGAGCGCGAGCGGATATACGTTGATGCCGCGTAATTTGACCATGTTGTCGCTGCGACCGAGTACGCCGACCGTGCGCTTCAGGGTCATTCCGGAGGTCGGTGTGTCGAGCCGCCAAGCAGATAAGTCGTGCGTATTGAATCGAATCAACGGATAGACGTCGTCGCGGTAAAGTGAGGTAACGACCATGTCGCCGGGTGTTTCGTCCTCGATTACGGTGCCACTCGTGTCATCGACGAGCTCGAGGTACTGCGCATCTTCCATGACGTACATGCCGTCACGATCGGGGCCTTCGGCGGCGATCGGGCCGGTATCGGCCACGCCGTACCAATCAAAGATTTCTGCGCCGCCCCAGGCTTTGGAGAGCGCCGCCCGCGATTCCCGGCCCACATGGCCGAAAATGGCACGAACGGGTAGATCGCGACCCGGCTCGAGTCCCATCCCGCGTGCAGTTTCGGCAAGTTGGCGGATGTAGTCGACGAAGCCGACGATGACGGTGACGCGCATGTCGCGCATCAGCTCGATCTGCGCGACGGAGCGAGTCTCTTTGCCGGTGCCCGCGGAGAGGAAAAGACAGTTCGTGTAGTGCAGGGCGGCTTCGCGGACGAAGTGTCCGCCGTTGATCATGCCGTGCCCGTAAACCGAGTGGATGACGTCATCGGGTCGCAATCCCTGCATGCGCCAAATGCGCGCGACGAGCAGTGCCTGAACCTCGCGCGATTTCGGGCTGAAGAGAACGACTTGAGGGCGTCCGGTGGTGCCGCTCGTCGTGTGGAGAACGGTGATCGGGCGCTCGGCCAGCGGCCATTTGTCGAAACCGTGGTAGTCGCCGTAAGGCGGATGGTCCGCCAGGCTTTTCATGAGATCGCTCTTGTCGAAGATCGGCAGCCGACCGATGTCGTCGAGGCTGCGAACGTCCTCGCGCTCGACGCCATGGCGCGACCACAGTCGCTGATAGAACGGGATCTCCCAAGCGCGTGCGATACAGCGACGGAATAATCGATCCTGGTGGGCGCGGATGTCGTCCCGAGACCGACGCGCGAAGTCTCGAGTGAACGCATCGCCTATCGGAAAGTCGCGCAGCATCTGCGCGTAGTCGAACGATTCGAAATAGTGCGGAAAGCTCATGTCGTCCCTGCGTCGAATTGAAGCGCGTCGACGAGCGTCCGGACGTCGTCGAGTTGCTCCAGATGATCGACGAGGTCGATGAGTCGTTCCACGTTCGTCTCGCTCATCGGCCGCAGGCCGGAGGCGGCGGCACGGCGGAATTTCGCCAGGTGTCGCTCGCGTCCGAGAGGTCTCGCCGGAGCACCGAGCACTGCGGGCAAGTCGAGGGCGAGTTCGGTGCCGTCATGAAGGCTGATTTCGACGCGCTGCGGCGCAAGTACATTCACGGCAGGGTTGCCGTCCTTCACGATACGAACGCGCGCGGCCAGCGCGTGCCGCGCCGGATCTGCGAGCGCGGTCGGGTCGAAATCGGTGACCTGGACATCCCCGTGCAGCAGAGCGGTCGCCGCGACATAGGGAAGACAGAGTCTGGCGTATGAGGGAGCCATCGTCGGTGAGGGCGGACGATCGACGAGTTGGATGATGAGCGGCGGCGCGAGAACGCGAATCTCACGGATCGCGTCCAGACTGAATCCGTGTTGTTCGCGCAAGGTGAGTACACCATCGACTCCGCCATGCGTCGCACGTCCGCTCGGGAACGGTTTGTGCGAAAGCTCCGTGATCGCTTCGCGCGAGTCAAAATCGTCGAATGCCCTCGGATCCCATTCCGGGTCGATGAGCGTGAAGTATCCAAAAGGACCTTCGAGGAAATTCATTGGACCGCGAAGACCTCGCCGCGCCATGCCGATGGCATCGAGTGCAATGCGGGCGTTGAAACCGATCTGCATCGGAAGCATGGGCGATCCCTCGACGTGGGCCTGCATGGTTCCGGAAAGTTGACTATAGGCAAGACCAAGCGCGCCACGCGTCGTTTCGGCATCGAGACCTTCGATGCGCGCGATACCTGCCGTCGCGCCGAGCGCTCCGCACATCGCCGGCCTGAAAAATCGAAGTTTATTTTTGGCGGAGCGTCCGATCACCGTGGCGGTATCGACGGCAACGGAACAGCCTTCGATGAGTTGAGCGCCGCGAACGCCGCCGCGCGCGTCACACCAAGCCACGAGGGAGCCGAGAATCACGGCCATCGGATGAACCAACGCTGCCTCGTGCAGGCAATCCCATTCCTGGTTGTGGATTTGGTAACTGTTGATGAACGCGGCCGTGCTCGCCGGAACGCGATGCCCCGAGCCCCAAATCCGCGCCGCCGCGCCCGTACCCCAGTGCTCGGCGATCGCTTCGAGATCTTCGACGAGCGGAACGCGAGACCCCGAGAGACCGACGCCGATGGAGTCGAGGATGAAGGTCTTGGCGGACTCGACGGCTTTGGGGGAGAGGTTCGAGAAACGCGTCGAGACCGATCGTTCCACGAGGCGGTGAGTGATGTCGTTGTGCGGGTTCATGTGAGACCCGATGCTACAATTTTGACCATGACAGACGCCACACGGCCCGGATGTGCGCCGCCCTGGTCCGACGCCGGGCAGCACGCGATGTCGCCCGTGGCCACGCACGACGACATCGCGCGATTCAACTTCCTCGCGAACTTCAACAAGTTCATGGCCGGCGTCGTCGTAGGCGGGAATGCAGTGGTCTTCAAAGAGCGCGCGGCGCCGCAGTGGGCGTCGCGTCACGGATCACCGCCCGAAACTCGTCGCGAGATCCGCGAGGCGATGCGCGAAGACCCTTATTACCGAATGTGGAGCTCTCTGCGCCGCACCGGCATGGAAATGCGGCAGCAGGCCGGGCGGGCGCTCGTGCTGCGCCAGATGCAGGCCCTGCGTGATCGTGCGCAGGCGCTGAACGCCTTGCAGCCGGACTCGCTGCGCCTCGATCCTTCGGTATCGGTGCCGCGCTACCAAAGTGAACTCGACAACCACTGCATGCCGGGTAGCTATTACGCCGAATACATCGAGGGTGATGTCGCCGCCGCGGCCAACTACGACGCGGGGATGTTTGCGACCACGACGGGTCTTTTCGGTCGATACCTCGATGGTGCAGGACGCGGAACAGCGGAGTGGCTTCGACGTCGACGCCCGGGTTGGACGCCGCGCCGCATACTCGATTTGGGCGCCGGTCTCGGCCATAACGTGCTGCCGATCGCACGGGCATTCCCGACGGCGGAGATCATCGCGGTCGATCTGGCGGCACCCATGCTGCGCTATGGACACGCGCGCGCGGTCGGCATGGGAATCGAGAATGTCATCTTCCAGCAGGCGAATGCCGAGAGTCTGCCTTTCGAAGATGGCGGGTTCGATTTCATTTACAGCACGATGTTCTTGCACGAAACCTCGCACTCGGCACTTCGCAACATCTTGAGTGAAGCGAAACGATTATTGGCCCCGGGCGGTCTGCAGGTGCATCTCGAGCAGCCTCCCTATCGCGGTATGGGGGCTTTCGAGCAATTCCTTCGTGATTGGGACTGTCAGCACAACAACGAGCCTTTCTGGAGTGCTCTGCATGACACGCGATTGCCCGAGCTCATGACGGAGCTCGGGGTTGCGAGGGAGAAGATTTTCGAGACGGAAATCCATGCGCTCGTCGAAGACGAAATGCCTAAGGTTTCTGCCGAGGTCGAGGACTACGGGCGTGGAGGCATGTGGTACGCCTGCGGGTACGACGCATGAACGACTTAGAGCTACAAAAGCTCATCAACGCTGCAGCGAGCGGCAAGCGACCCCATTTTTTTGGTGATCACGACGTCGATCGATTGCTCGCCATCGTCTGGGCGATGGCCGGGGAGCTTGCCGTCACGCGAGAGCGTCTCGACACGGTGGAACGACTGCTCGCCGAACGGCAATTGCTCGATCGCGCGCAGATCGATGCATACCGCCCCGATGCGGTGGCAGCGGAAGAGCGAGGGCGATGGCAGATCGAGTACATCGCGCGGCTGTTGCGTATCTTGCAACAGGAGGTCGATGCGCTTCAGGAGAAGTCGGCGAAGTAGTCGAGCCGATCGTCAGATCGGCGCAGAGGCGAGCGCGTTCAGATCCCGAGCGCCCAAAACTTCCAATCGAGCACACGTGCTTCCTCTTCCGGATTGCCTCGTGCGGCGAAGCAGTCGGCTTCGATTCGAAGCAGCGATGCGCTCGAGTCGCCGAGAGGCTGGATGTGGGTCACCGTGAACTCGGTACGGAGGCGATCACCCTCGAGGACGGGTGCGACGTGATCGCAAGTTTCCCAGGCCAAGACGGTGAGCAGATTGTCCAAGCCTCGCGTGAGCTGCGCGAACCCCATGAAAATCGTGTGACCGCCGAATACCAGGCGCTCGCCGAGATAGGAGAGCTTCGAGTCGGTGTGCGCCATCGCCATGTTGAGCGACAGGCGCACGAGCTCCGGGGCCGAGGTGATGGTGTCGCGCGCGTCGATGACGAACCGCTGTCCAGGCGCGATGCCCGATGCGCGAGTTCCGAGCCAGGCGGAGGCGGGCGTCAGATCCCAATGGGATGGTGCGGCGGCAAGCACGTCGTCGAACGTGACGGCTTTTCCGATCGCCTCGAGATCGTCGAGGTGGCCTGTTCGAGCCTGCGGATCGCGACAGGGAATCATGGGGCAGCGCCAGAAGTGCAAAACGGTTTCGCCGTGCTGGTTGGTCGTCGTCATCTCGAGGGCGACGATGCCGGTCGCGGTGCGCCCGGCTTGAGCCTTGTTTTGTCGAAGGCCGACCACGCGGGTGCAGGTATAGAGCGTGTCGCCCAGGAACACGGGTCGACGCAGTACGAGACCGCGGTAGAAGAGATTGGCTTTGACGCGCTGCGAAGCCCAGGTGGATTGTCCGATCGCGATATTGATCGCAAGCAGCGGGTGGCAGAGTGGTGCCGATGATCCCGTGATACGCGCAGAGGTGGCGTGATCGAGCGGCAGTCGCAGGCGGTCGCCGAATAGAGCCTGGTGCATCGCGGCGTGACCTGCCGTCAGCGTCACGGCCGGCGCGTCGAATTCGAGACCACGATGGAAGTCCTCGAAGTAGGGACCTGCTACGTTCATGAAAACGTCCTGATCAGCATGCGAACGGCAACGATACAGAGAAATGCGCCGAAGATCCGGGACAACGTTCGGCGCTCGAGTGCATGCGCGAGCCGTGCGCCGACCGGAGCGGTCAGCATCGACATCGGTGCGATCACTGCGAGCGCCGCAAAACTCACGAGTCCGACCGTCAAGCCGGGCAGAGACGCATCGGGCGTCGCGAACAAATAGCCAATTGTCCCCGGTACCGCGAGCAGCAGACCAAAGAATGCCGCCGTGCCCACGGCAGAGTGGATCGGTCCTCCCGTGAGGGTCATGGCCGGAACGGAGAGCGTGCCCCCACCGATACCCATCATCGACGACACTCCGCCGATCGACGCGGACAGAAGATTGCCCGGGACTCCTCGCGGCGTGTGGTCGGCGAGTCGAATGTGATCGAGGGGAAGGAACATTTTCGTCGCGACGAGCGCGGCGACGAAACCGAACACCCCGGTCAGCACGGCGTCGCTCGCACGGGCTGCGAGCAGGCTGCCTGCGAGTCCGCCGAGGATCATCCCCGGCGCCCAAGATTTGACGATCGTCCAGTCGATACCGCCGCGAAGATTATGAGCGCGGGAGGAGGAGATGGCGGTGGGGATGATGGTGGCGAGTGACGTCGCCACTGCGACGTGCATGCACCATTTTTCTGGAAATCCTGCAAAGCGCAGGGAGTATTCGAGTACGGGGACGAGAACGATGCCGCCGCCAACGCCCAGGAGCCCTGCGATGAGCCCCGCAACCAAGCCGGTCACGGCAAGTAAAGCGGCCAGCAGGGCGATGGAGAGGGGGTCGGAGACAAGATTCATGGAGCCGGAAGTTTAGGGGAGCCTCGAGTCCATTTGGTCTTCCTTGCGTTCGAAGGGTGGGCGCCGATAGAGTTACTTGTTTAGTCAGCACGGATTGACACCCATGACGGGTTCCCCCTGGTCGGTACACAAATTTGGCGGCTCCAGCGTCGCCGATGCGGATTGCTTTCGCCGGGTCGCCGCGATTCTCGATGAGCAACCGGCGGACCGTCTCGGGGTGGTTCTGTCGGCATGCAAGGGCGTCACCGACGCGTTGCTGACACTCGTGGCTCAAGCCGAGCGCCGAGATCTCGGCTTCCAATCGGGTCTCGATGCGATACGCGATCGTCATGCCCGAATTGCCGCCGAGTTGCTCTCCGCGGATGCCGCGGCGCGTTATCTAGAGGTTTTCGATCGTGATCGACACGACATCGAGGGCATCCTTCAGGCGGTGCGTCTCACGCGATCTGCGGGTCGTCACATCACCGATCTGATCTCCGGCTATGGCGAGATCTGGTCGACACGTCTCTTCCGCGATTTCTATGAGAGTCGACGTGAGACCGCGGCGCATCGTCCGGGCGCAGTTCGTTGGCTCGACGCGCGCGAAGTCGTCGTCGTCGAGTGGGGGCCTCTGGGTCCGCTCGTCGAATGGGAGGAGTCACGACGTCGTCTCGCGACTCAGGTCGAGGCCGATTTCGTCGGTACGCTCGTGATCACGGGGTTCATCGCAACGGACGTGAGCGGCATACAGACGACACTCGGTCGCAATGGCAGTGATTTTTCGGCATCGATCTTCGGATCGCTGCTCGATGCGTCGGAGATCCATATCTGGACCGACGTAGACGGTGTGCTGTCCGCCGACCCGCGTCGCGTGCCCGATGCGCAAGTGATCGACTCGTTGTCGTACAACGAAGCGATGGAGCTCGCGTACTTCGGAGCGAAGGTCATCCACCCGCAGACCATGGCCCCGGCGATCGGTCGCGAAATTCCGATCTGGATTCGCAACACTTTTGCACCTAAGCATCCCGCCACGCTGATTTGCGCTCGACCGCAGTCGGCGCTCGCGGTCAAAGGCATCACCACGATCGAGAACATCGCGCTGCTGAATCTCGAGGGTGCCGGCATGATCGGCGTGCCGGGTACGGCATCGCGTCTCTTCGGGGCGTTGCGCGAAGAGGGCATTTCCGTGGTGCTCATTTCGCAGGGTAGCTCCGAGCACTCGATCTGCTGTGCCGTGCCGCGCGATCAAGCGGATCGCGCGGTCGAGACCGTTCGCGCCGCGTTCTCGAGGGAGCTCGATGATGGGCAGATCCAATCCGTCGAAGTAGATCGCGAGCTTGCGATCCTCGCGGTGGTGGGCGATGGCATGGCGGGTATCCCCGGAATATCAGCCAAGGTTTTCGGCGCCCTCGGCGCAGCGGGCGTCAACGTTCGAGCGA
>JBIJCL010000299.1:0-2772 GCA_044344725.1 Steroidobacteraceae bacterium
GGCAGAAGGTCCACGAGGTGCCGAATTTATTTGATCATCGTGAGGAGAAATCGGCCTCCCTCGAAATCCAGTACGGCCCGGCGCACGAGGTCGTGCTCGAACCGGGGCCGATGCGCGAGTGGGCGGGTGGCGCCGATCGCATCAAAGTGAATTCTTTGCACGGTCAAGGTGTCAAACAGCTTGCGCCCGACCTGAAGGTTGCGGCTCGCGCACCCGATGGTTTGATCGAAGCGTTTTGGATGCCCCATGCCCCCGCGTTCACTTGGGCGGTGCAGTGGCATCCCGAGTGGCGAGTGATGGCCAACAATTTTTCGGTAGCGCTGTTTTCTGCTTTCGGGGAGGCCGCGCGAGCCCGCGCAGCTCGACGAAGCGGCAGCGTGTGATAGAGGAACGAGTCATGTCAGATCCCATTTCGAATTTTTTTCGCGACCACAACATCCAGGAAGTCGAGGCCATCGTCCCAGACATGGCCGGTATTGCCCGCGGCAAGGTGATGCCTGCCCAAAAATTCCAGGGTGATCAGGGCATGCGGCTGCCCGAGAGCATCTTTTTGCAGACGGTCACGGGTGATTACCCCGAGGAGACGGCTGCGGCGATGAGTCCCGCGGAAATCGACATCCTTCTCAAGCCCGATCCGCGGACGGTGCGTCGCGTGCCGTGGGCGCCCGAGCCGACGGCTCAGGTCATCCACGATTGTTTCTACGCCGACGGTCGCCGCGTGAAGATGGCGCCGCGCGAAGTGCTGCGTCACGTGCTCGACCTTTATGCGCAGAAGGGCTGGGAGCCGGTGGTGGCGCCAGAGCTCGAGTTTTATCTCGTCGAGCCCAACATCGATGCGGACTACCCGCTCAAGCCGCCGATCGGTCGCTCGGGCCGCGCTGAGCCCGGACGTCAGTCCTACAGCATCGCCGCGGTCAATGAATTCGATCCGCTCTTCGATGATGTGTATCAGTTCTGCGAGGATCAGGACATCGCCATCGACACACTGATCCATGAGGATGGTCCCGCGCAGATGGAGATCAATCTTCTGCACGGCAATGCCCTCGATCTTGCCGATCAGGCGTTCATGTTCAAGCGGACGGCGCGTGAAGCCGCGTTGCGACACAAGATGTACGCCACCTTCATGGCCAAGCCCCACGCCAAGGAGCCGGGCAGCGCCATGCACATCCACCAAAGCATCGTCGACACCAAGACCCGCAAGAACGTGTTCTCGAACACTGATGGTTCGCCGACGCCGCTCTTCTTCTCGCACATCGCCGGAATGCAGCGGTATCTGCCTGCCGCCATGGCGCTGCTCGCGCCCAACGTGAATTCCTATCGTCGGATCACCCGATTCCAGGTGGCGCCCATCAATGTGCAATGGGGCTATGACAACCGAACGGCCGGGTTGCGTGTACCGGGTTCCGATCCGCAATCGCGCCGAGTCGAAAATCGTCTCTCTGGTGCCGATGCCAACCCGTACCTCGCGAGCGCCGCTTCGCTTGCTTGCGGCTATCTCGGCATGGTCCAGGGACTCACGCCCACCGAGCCCATCACGGGCAGCGCTCATGACCTTCCGTTCTCGCTGCCGCGCAATCTCGATGAAGCCATTCGGCTGCTGCGCGAGTGCGATCCGCTCATCGAGATTCTCGGCGAGAGCTTTGTGTCGGCCTTCTCGCTCGTGAAGCAGGCCGAGTACGAAGTATTCCTTCAGGTCATCAGCTCCTGGGAGCGAGAGCATTTGCTGCTCAACGTTTGAGGGTTTGCCGTCGTAAGATGTCGGCATGAGCCCGATTCCTGAGCGCAGCACGGCAGAGTGGCAGGCATTGGATGCCGCCCACTACCTGCATCCTTTCACCGATTCTCGGGCGCTCGCTGCGCGCGGCACCCGTGTGATCACGCGTGCGGAAGGCGTATATCTCTACGACAGCGAAGGCCATCGCATCCTCGATGGAATGTCGGGGCTCTGGTGCGTGGCGCTCGGCTACGGACGGCGCGAATTGGCTGAGGCGGCGTATCGGCAGATGCAGGAGCTGCCGTACTACAACAGCTTTTTCCAGTGCGCGAATCCGCCTGCGATCGAGCTTGCCGCGAAGCTTGCCGAGGTCACGCCACCGCAGTTCAAGCACGTATTCTTCACGGGATCCGGTAGCGAGGCGAACGACACCTTCGTACGACTCGCGCGGCGCTACTGGGCGCTGCGCGGCGAGCCCGAACGTCAGGTGATCATCAGTCGCTGGAACGGTTATCACGGCAGCACCATGGCGGGAGCTTCGCTCGGCGGAATGAAAGCGATGCACGCGCAGGGCGGGCTGCCGATCCCCGGCGTTGTGCACATCAACCAGCCGTACTGGTTCGAGCGCGGCGGCGATCTCGACCCGGCGGAGTTCGGTCTTCAGGCGGCAAGAGAGCTCGAATCCAAGATCATCGAGATCGGTCCTGAGCGCGTTGCCGCCTTCATCGCCGAACCGGTGCAGGGCGCCGGGGGCGTGATCATTCCGCCCGAGACGTATTGGCCTGAGGTTCAGCGCATCCTCGATCGCTACGGCATTCTTTTCGGCTCGGACGAGGTGATCTGCGGATTCGGTCGGACGGGTCGGTGGTTCGGTTGCGAGTACTTCGGAACCCGACCGGACTTCCTGACGCTGGCCAAGGCCATCACCTCGGGATACCAACCTCTCGGAGCGCTCATGGTGTCCGATCGCGTCGCCGAGGTTTTCATTGAGAAGGGCGGGGAGTTCGCCCACGGCTATACCTATTCCGGCCACCCGGTCGCCGCGGCGGTCGCGCTTG
>JBIJCL010000300.1:0-2768 GCA_044344725.1 Steroidobacteraceae bacterium
AGCTGGTCGACACCAGCGTCGTATAGGCGGGCGATGTTCGGATGCTCGAGCGAGCCGAGGATGTCCCGCTCTCGAGCCATACGCGCAGAGAGGTCGCGCGCCCACACCATCCGCGGCAGCTTCAGGGCAACCCGGCGTTTGAGGGTGCCGTCCGCTCGCTCGGCGAGCCAAACGGATCCCATACCGCCGTCGCCGAGCTGCTGCAGCAACCGATAGGGGCCGACCACATCGCCGACGATGACGGTGGCCGGCGGTGTTAGACCCTCGATACCGTTGGTGAACGCGTCGATAAAGGGGCGTGTTTGTATTCCCGCCTGGACTTCAAGCAGCCGTCGTAACGGCTCGCGGAGCAAATCGTGTTGCGGTGGAAGTCCTGCCAGCCACGCCGGACGTTCGTCCAAAGGCAGCTTCAGCGCAGCCTCGAGCAGCCGCTGTAAATCAGACCAATCGGCTGGATTTTCTGAGGGTGTCACGGAAAGATTAGTAACCGTCTTCGCGGATTACCGAAAGAGTTACATCGATATTCCGCCCCGTCACCCCCGGGAAATGATTCTATTTTGGGAGTTTCTAGTCTTGATCTCCAGAAAGGAGCGTTCGGACGCCCTCCTCGATCTGCGTCATCATCAAAGAAAATCCGTCAGACTCTCCGTAATACGGATCTGGGACTTCGCGATCCCCAAGGAAAAGACGGATGGGCGTGGAGTTGCCGGCAGGTCGCCGAGACTCGAGTTGCGAGGCGTTATCACGATCCATCGCCAAGATCACATCGTGCAATCGATAGTCGTCGTCGGTGATCTCGCGACATCTGAATGCGGACAGGTCATAACCTCGCGCCGCACACGCTTCGACCGACCTCGGGTCTGCGGTGTCGCCGACATGCTTGTCCTTCAGTCCCGCAGAGCTGAATTGCCAGCCCGATATTCCACTTCGGGCGGCTATCGTCCGCGCGACGATCTCTGCAGCGGGTGAACGACAATAATTTCCAGCATCGACGAAGAGCACTTTCACGACAAACTCCTACTCGAACTTGGGCTTCAGGGACTTGGATTCACACTCGTTGACGGCACGATCGACCCGATCGAGCCAGTCACCCGGATATTTATTTCGATACCAATCGCGTAGCGGCGCCGTCGCTGCGCGGAACTCGGCGCGCTGAGCGTCGGTGGCGTAGTCGATGGTACCGCCGCCTGCGACGAATTTTTCGATCGCCGGGCGTTCGCGATCTTTAGCGGCTTGCCGCGTCGCGACGGCGAGCTCTCCATAAGCGATCGTGACAGCAGCCTGAACGTCGAGCGGTAGGCGCTCCCAGGCTTTCGCCGAGTACCACCAAATCGCTGACATGTAGCTGTGACGATCAACGAACACATGCTTGATGTGATCGTCGAACTTCATACCCATCACATCCTGGATACTGTTCTTGGTTCCCGCAAGCATCCCGGCGCCGAGCGCCGAATAGATTTCGGAGAACGGCAAGGCCATGGGACTACCGCCGAGCTCTCGAACCATCTCCTGTTCGAGCGCCGACGGTAACGTGCGAATACGCAGACCCGCCAGGTCGTTCGCCGACTGAATACGACGATCGGTCATCGCGAAACTGCGCCACCCCCCCGTGTTGCCCACCGCCATGAGGCGCAGACCTAGCCCGTCCCTCATGATCGCCTCGCCCATCGCCTTTGGTACGGGGCCATCCATCACGCACTCGGCGATTTCGTCATTGGCGAAAAGATAAGGCAGGTCGAGCACCTGCGCCGGCCCATACAGCCCTGCGAGACCGCCTATGGTGGTTTGGTGCACCTCGAGAATTCCGCTTTGCAGCGCCTCCATGCACTCGCGTTCGTTTCCGCAAAATTGCCCTGAAGGATAGATCTGCACATCAACCCGCTTTCCGAGTTGTCGCTTGAGCGACTCCCTGAACGCCACCGCACCGATGTAGTCCTCATCATCCTGTGAGGCGAGAAAAGCCACGCGAATGGTGAACTCTGCCTGCTCGGCTCTGGAGTTGAGAATTCCGATCACGCAACCGATCGTGACCAACAACAGCAAAATATTTCTCAATTTTGACGTCATGGCCGATTGCTCACATCAGATCGAGCATGCGCGGCAGCGTCAGGACGAGTGAGGGAAAGTAGGTGATCAAGAAAATCACCAAGACTTCGACCGCCAAGAACGGAATGAGCGCTCTTACGATATTTTCGACTTTTTCTTTTGCTACCGATGCCGTCACGAAGAGCAGCAAACCCATCGGAGGCGTGGCGAGACCGATCGTCAGGTTCACGCACATGATGAGCGCGAAATGCACCGGATCGACTCCCATCCCGATGAAAACCGGCGAGAGCACCGGTCCGAGAATCAGGATGGCGGGACCTGCATCGAGAAACATCCCGACGATGAACAATAGAAGATTGAGCAGGAATAACAACAGGTACACGTCATCGGTGATCGCCAGCATCGCATCCGCGATTTCCTTGGCGAGCCCCGAGACGGTAACGAGCCAGCCCAGCGTCACGGCGGCACCGACTAGCAGAAGAATCACACCAGATTGCAGTGCAGTGGCCTTGAAGATCGTGGTGAGCTCCGACTTGCCGACATTCCGCGTCACGAATATCGTGACGAAAAGCGCATAGGCCACGGCCACACAGGCCGCTTCGGTCGCCGTGAATACGCCGCTCAACATACCGCCAAGCAAAACGACCGGCAGCAGCATCGCGAGCCAAGCACTTTTGAATGCCGTCCCGCGCTCCCTCCAACTTGCTCGCGGCCTGGCGAGA
>JBIJCL010000301.1:0-2765 GCA_044344725.1 Steroidobacteraceae bacterium
TCACGGAGGTGTTTTACGTGCCGAGGCCTGTCATCTTCTTCCGGAACATACTGTCAATGTCTTGATGAGTGCTTTGGACGAAAGTCGGGTCCGCATCGAACGCGACGGCGTGAGCCGACAGATTGATACGCACTTCCGATTATTGACGTCCTTCGATCCGCAGGAGGGAATGCCGAGAGCCCACCTACTTGATCGTATCGGTCTGATCGTCTCATTACCAAAACTATCAAGTGAGCTCGAGCGGAAAGAAGTTTTGCGTCGCCATCTCCACCCGAGCGGTGACGAGTGGACGGAAGAGCTCGATCTCATGAGGTCATTGATCGACAGTGCCCGCGAGATTCTCCCGGATGTATCGATTAGTCAAAAAATGGCTCGAAAAATCATTGATACCGCTCTTGCCTTGGGAGTTGAAGGTCATCGAGCGGATCGATTCGCGCAGCTTGCCGCCTGTGCGAGTGCGGCCTTGGCACTAAGAACAGAAGTCACTGATGAAGACATGGAAATCGCAGTACGGCTCGTCTTGCTTCCAAGAGCCACAAGAGTGCCAGCGAGCGGTACTCCGCCTGAGCAACCAGAAAATTCTACGTCGCCGCCTCCAGCCGAGTCGTCTGTGGAATCCAATGCGGGAGTCAGTCAGACGGAGCAGCCTCCTGAACCCATTGATGAGGTGCTTGAAGCAATCGAGACGGATTTGCCCCTCGCACTCGAGAGTCTTCCGTTCGCGAGACAGCGCACCGGACGAAGTGGCTCACGAGGAGCCGTCGAAGGTACGCGAGGTCGCCACATCGGGAGTGTGCCCGGTTCGCTTCGACGACGACGACTCGATGTCGTTGCGACGTTAAGAGCGGCTTCGCGTTGGCAACGAGTACGTCCGCGTGGCAAGTCGCGAGTCAGCGTTAAGTCAGAAGACTTTCGAGTCAAACGTTTTCGCTCAAAAGCAGGATCGCTTTTCATCTTCGCCGTCGACGCGAGCGGCAGCATGGCACTCAATCGGATGCGGCAGGCGAAAGGTGCCGTACATGCCTTATTAAGTCAGGCCTATATCCATCGAGATAAGGTGTCCTTGGTAACCTTTAGGGGCGAGAGCGCGGAGGTCGCCCTTCCACCGACTAATAGCGTCGAGCTGCTTCGTCGGGCTGTCGATCAAATTCCTACCGGTGGCGGAACCCCGATAGCTGCCACCCTATTTCGAACAATGGAAATTGCAGAGGCAGCCCGCAGAAAGGGCTTCAAGAACATCTGCCTGGTCTTGCTCACCGACGGACGAGCCAATATTGGGTTACGTGGTAATCGACAAACCGTCGAGCAAGAACTCAAGTTGCTCAGCCGAAGTCTGGCTGACCAGAAGATTCAAAGCCTAGTCATCGATACACAACGAAGCTTCCTAAGTCATGGCCCCGGAGAAAATCTTGCCGGCTGGCTCGGGGGGCGTTATCTCTACTTGCCCAACGCCAGCGCCGACCAGCTAGCACGAGCAGCGGTCGGCGCGGGTTAAGCGAAACTAGTTTTCAAACCACCCCGTTGACGACCAGCCAGATTTAGCCTCGGCTGGGTCTAGGGACTGACAGTGAGTGAAGTCAGTCGTATCAATATCCTGTTTTGACCCCTGGCCCCTCACTGCGCGACTGTCGGATAGGCTTCGAGCCTTTCTCGTCCAGAAGACTGGGCCCGCTTGGATTCGAACCAAGGACCAAGGGATTATGAGAAGACGTCGTCGTATCACCTGGCTTATGCCTGGCTCTCATTTGCGGCAGTCCTGTCCGCTCGAAATGAGGGCTGCTCCACCTCTGCATCACGGCATTCCTGGTTTCAACACCACCGGCTGGATCCGCCGTACGAGCAGCATGATGCACGCCGCCGAGACGATGTGCATGAGCGCTACGGCGACGAACACGGGCTCGTAGGAGTACTTGTCGATCGTCCAGCCGATGACCGGCTGCGAAAACGCGGCGGCGAGGCTCCCGGCGGCACCGCTTGCACCCCACACGGTGGCCACGGCCGTCGGCGGAAAAATGTCGGCCGGCACGGCGAACAGTGATGCGCTCTTAACCTGGATACCGAAAATGCCGAGTCCCATGAGCAGCACAGCGAGCACCGCCGAATCCACGTACACGGCCGGCAGCGCGAGCGGCACGAGCAACGCACCGATCCAGATCATTGCTTTGCGCGAGGCATCGACGGTCCAGCCGGTACGGATCAATCGCTGGCCCGCGTAGCCGCCGACCAACGCACCGAGATCCGCGAACACGAACGGGATGGCAGCCGCCCACGCGATCTCCTTGAGTCCGAAACCGCGCACGTCGCTCAAGTAATTCGGGATCCAGAAAGCGAGGAAGTAGAACGCGCCGTCTGCGGTGAAACGCGCTAGCGCGAGTCCCCAAGTCTCGCGGTAACGGAACCAGTAAGTCAGGCGCGCAAAATATGAACGCATCTCCTCGCTCAGCGGTCGCCGCCCGGTCGTCTCGATCGCCGGCGCGACGCGTTCGGCCATCACCAACGCTCGCTCGTCCTCACCGAGCGCGGGGTCGTGCTCTGGAAGGTAGAAGTACCGCTTCCAGATCCACACCCAGACGAGGCCGAGCACGCCCGGCACAATGAACGCGGCTTGCCAGCCATGGGTGGGCGACAAGCCACGGGAATGCAAATCGTCAAACGCGACGATCAGGAAGGTGATCAGAGGCGGCGCGATGATCGCGCCGATGCCTGTGCCCGCAGTGATGAAGCCGCTGGCCATGCTGCGCTCGGCGCGCGGAAACCACTCGGCT
>JBIJCL010000304.1:0-2755 GCA_044344725.1 Steroidobacteraceae bacterium
GTCATCGGCGTGGGCACCAACAATTACAGCCCCACCACGCCCGAAGAGCGCGCCGCTCGGCGTGCGGTACTCGAACGCTTGACCGGCTCGGGTCTACGCGTCATCGACACCGCCCCGCTCTACCGCGAATCGGAGCGCGTGATCGGTGAATTGCTCGCGGAAATCGGTAACCGCCCGAAAGCCTTCCTCGCGACCAAAGTCACGGCGCCCAACAAAACTCGAGAGGAAGGCCTCGCCAGCATGGAAGAGTCCATGCGACGACTGCGGACCGATTTCATCGAGCTCATGCAGGTGCACAACCTCATCGGGACGGAAGTCTTGCTGCCCCTCATCCGGGAATGGATCGCCGCAAAACGTATTCGCTATGTCGGCGTGACGACTTCTCGAGACGAGCAATACCCGGAGATCGTGCGCCTCATGCGCGCGGAGTCACTCGATTTCATCCAGGTCGACTACTCGCTTGGTAATCGTGGTGCGGCCGAGCAAATTCTGCCCCTGGCCGCCGAGCGGGGAATCGCGGTGCTGATCAATCTTCCTTTTGGAGGCAGGCGTGACGGCAATCTGTTCTCCCGAGTACGCGGTCAATCCTTGCCGTCATGGGCCGCCGAATTCGACGCGCGTAGCTGGGGACAGTTCTTCTTGAAGTACGTGCTCTCTCATCCGGCTGTCACCTGCGCGATTCCCGGCATGACCAAAATCGCCAATCTCGATGACAACCTCGGCGCGGCACGAGGACGACTGCCAGACGCCGCCATGCGCAAACGCATGGAAGAGTTTTGGGACGCTCTGCCCGGCTGATCGGATGAACCGAAAAGTCATCTTCGATTGCGATCCGGGTGTCGACGATGGCGTTGCACTGCTGCTCGCATTCTCGGCGCGGACGAAAATCGATTTGCTCGGTATCACCACCGTAGCGGGTAATGTCTCTGCCGAGCTCACCGCTCGAAACGCCTGCGTGATTCGTGACATCGCAGGACGTCAGGAGGTTCCGATCTTCGCTGGCTGCACGAAACCACTCGTTCGCGAACCGGTGGAGGCTGGACACTTTCACGGCGAGTCGGGGCTCGGCGATTTGCCGATCAGCACGCCGACTCGAGGTATCGCGAGCGAACACGCCGTCGACTTTCTCGTCTGCAGTTTGAGCGATGCCCCGCCCGAGAGTCTCTCGCTCGTGATCACGGGCCCCATGACCAACGTCGCCACCGCTTTGATGCGCGAACCACGATGCCTGAAAGGCATCAAGGAATTCGTCATCATGGGCGGCGCTCGGAGCGAAGGCGGAAACATCACCGCCTCGGCCGAGTACAACATCTACGCCGACCCTCATGCCGCGCAGGCCGTCTTCAACGCAGGACCTCGCGTATGGGCATTCGGCCTCGATGCGACGCATCAGGTGCGCGCCACGCCCGCGAGGACCGCGGCTATTTCGGCCATCGGTTCGTCGACGGCGCGTGCCGCCGCTCAGCTCATCGAATACTCGAATGCGCTCCCCGCAAACGGACCACGCGCCCAAGGGTCGCCTTTGCACGACCCCTGCCCGATCGCCTGGTTGCTCCAGCCTGATCTCTTCGAATTCGTTCCGAGTTACGTGGACGTGGAGACCGAGTCACGCCTCACGCTTGGACACACAGCCGTCGAATTTCGCGCGAGAGCCGATCGTACGCAGAACGTGCAGTGGGCCGTGCGTGCCGATGCGGACGGCGTATTTTCTTTGATGAATCGTGCGCTTCAGAGCTGAAGCCAGAGCATCGCGCTGATCGCGATCACGATCGCGGTGGCCGCCACTGCAAGCCAAACCCATTTTCGGGATCGCGGCTCGACGCCGGAGACCTCGGCGGTTGCTGCCCGAACGAGCGCGGGGGTGACCTCGTGACGATCTTTGGCATACGCACCAAGCATCGCCCGATCGGCAATGACATTGACGAGTCTAGGCAAACCACCTGCCTGCCGATGCAACTCGCGCAACGCGCGAGGCGTGAAGATCTCCTTGGTCGCCCCGGCGACCCGAAGTCGGTGTCTCACGTAGGCGGCCGTCTCGTCCTCGGACAGCGGATCGAGATGCAATCGTCCGGTGATTCTTTGAGCCACCTGACGCATGTCCTCTCGAGCGAGGAGCTCACGTAATTCGGGCTGTCCGATCAGGATGATTTGAAGCAGCTTTCGAGTGGCCGTTTCGATATTGGTGAGCAATCGGACTTGTTCGAGGACATCGCGCTCCAGCAAATGCGCCTCGTCGATCAGCACGGCGACTCGTCGGCCGGCGGCGTGGGCTTCGAGGAGCCTCGCCGTCAAGGCATCGACCAGCGCCTTCACGCTCGATTTCGACTCGGACGGCAAAGCGACGCCGAGCTCTTCACAGATCGTCTGCAGGAATTCGGGAACGGTGAGCCGCGGGTTCAGAATGAGCGCAATGTCGACGTCAGCGGGTTCACGGGCGAGCAGGGAGCGCACGACCGTGGTCTTCCCGGTGCCGACTTCACCTGTCAGCTGGATGAATCCGCCCGCGGCGCTGACCCCATAAAAAAGATGACCGATCGCCTCGATGTGTCGGCTGCTCGGGAATAGGTACCGCGGATCGGGCGTGATCGAGAACGGCGGCTCCGTCAGACCAAAGAAATTTTCGTACATGGCGGCGATACCGCTCCCGGCACGCCTGGCTCAGCGACCCGGCGACACGTACACGCAGCCTTGGCTGGCAGCGACGAGTACGCGACATACCTCGCGGGCTCGCTCTTCACTCGCGACGCTGGCCTGA
>JBIJCL010000040.1:0-10569 GCA_044344725.1 Steroidobacteraceae bacterium
AATTTCAAAGAATTCAACGCATCAAGGCACAGGATATCGACATGGCAACCGGCAAGATTACCCAGATCATCGGCGCGGTCATCGACGTGGAATTTCCGCGCGAATCGATCCCGAAGGTCTACGAAGCCCTGAAGCTCAAGGAAGCGGACCTCACCCTCGAGGTTCAGCAGCAGCTCGGCGACGGCATCGTCCGCACGATCGCGATGGGCGCCTCGGAAGGCCTCAAGCGTGGTCTCGAGGTCGAGTCGACCAACGCACCGATCTCGGTTCCCGTCGGTAAGGCGACACTGGGTCGCATCATGGACGTGCTCGGTACGCCGCAGGACAACCGCGGCCCCGTTGCCTCCAAAGAAAAGTGGTCCATTCACCGTCCCGCGCCGTCGTACGACGAGCAGGCGGGCGGTCGCGACCTCCTCGTAACGGGCATCAAGGTCATCGACCTGCTCGTACCCTTCGCAAAGGGCGGCAAGATCGGCCTCTTCGGTGGTGCCGGCGTCGGCAAGACCGTGAACATGCTCGAGCTCATCAACAACATCGCCAAGCAGTACAGCGGTTTGTCCGTGTTCGCTGGCGTCGGTGAGCGTACCCGTGAAGGCAACGACTTCTACCACGAGATGGCGGAGTCGGGCGTCATCGATCTCGAGAATCTCGAAAACTCGAAAGTCGCGATGGTGTACGGTCAGATGAACGAGCCGCCGGGCAACCGCCTGCGCGTCGCGCTCACGGGCCTCACCATGGCCGAATACTTCCGTGACGAAGTGCGTGAGGACGGCGTCAAGGGCCGTGACGTGCTGTTCTTCGTCGACAACATCTACCGCTATACGCTCGCCGGTACCGAAGTGTCGGCGCTGCTCGGACGCATGCCGTCGGCGGTGGGTTACCAGCCGACGCTGGCCGAAGAAATGGGCGTGCTCCAGGAGCGCATCACCTCGACCAAGACGGGCTCGATCACCTCGATCCAGGCCGTCTACGTGCCTGCGGACGACCTCACCGATCCGTCACCGGCCACGACCTTCGCCCACCTCGACGCCACCGTCGTGTTGTCGCGTCAGATCGCGGCTCTCGGTATCTACCCGGCGGTCGACCCGCTCGATTCGACGAGCCGCCAGCTCGATCCGCTCGTGATCGGAGAAGAGCACTACAACACCGCTCGCGGTGTCCAGGCTGTACTGCAACGCTACAAAGAATTGCAGGACATCATCGCGATCCTCGGCATGGACGAGCTCTCCGAAGAAGACAAGCTCACCGTGTTCCGCGCGCGCAAGATCCAGCGCTTCCTCTCGCAGCCCTTCAATGTGGCGAAGGTGTTCACGGGCCAGGACGGTGCGATCGTTCCGCTCAAGGAAACCATTCGCGGATTCAAGGGAATTCTCTCCGGCGAGTACGACCACCTTCCCGAACAGGCCTTCTACATGGTCGGCTCGATCGACGAAGTGGTCGAGAAGGCGAAGAAGCTGCAGTAACGGAAATCATCCATGGCCGCCGACAGCACCATTCACTGCGATATCGTCAGCGCCGAAGGAGAAATCTTCTCCGGACCGGCCAAGATGGTATTCGTCCCCGCCGCCCAGGGCGAGATCGGCATCGCGCCGCGTCACGCCCCGCTGCTCACGCTCATCAAGGCGGGTGAGGTGCGTGTTCAGACCCCCGACGGCCAAGAACAGTTTTTCTTTGTCGGCGGCGGCGCACTCGAGGTTCAGCCGAAGAAAGTGACGGTACTCGCCGACACTGCGGTTCGGGCCAAGGACATGGATGAAGCCGCAGCGCTCGAGGCGAAGCAACGCGCCGAGGAAATGCTCAAGGGCAACATCGACAAGCTCGAGCAGGCCGAGGCACTCGCCGAACTCGTACGTGCCGTGGCGCAGATCAAGATGATCCAGAAGCTGCGCAAGATCAGAGCCTGAGGCGTACGACTTTGCCGGCGCGCCAAGCAGGCACGGCATGAACATCGCGGTCGTCATACTCGCCGCGGGGCAGGGCAAGCGGATGAAATCCGATCTGCCCAAGGTATTACAGCCCTTGGCCGGCAAGCCTCTGCTGCGTCATGTCATCGACACCGCTGTCACGCTCGATCCTCGATCGCTCAACGTCGTCTATGGGCACGGTGGCGACCGCGTTCGCGAAGTGCTCGCCGATGCACCGGTGACGAACTGGGTGCTGCAGGCTGAACAGCTCGGCACCGGGCATGCCGTGCAGCAGGCGTTGCCGTCGCTCCAAGACGATCAAATTGCGCTAGTGCTCTACGGCGACGTGCCATTGGTGCGAGGCGAGACGCTCGCTACCTTGCTGTCGTTGGCCAGCCCGAAATCGATGGGCTTGCTGACTGTGATGCTCGAGGATCCGACCGGCTATGGTCGGGTGCTTCGCGACGATACGGGTCGGGTGCTCGGTATCGTCGAGCAGAAAGACGCGACCGACGAACAAAGAAATATCCGCGAGGGGAATACCGGAGTGATGGCCATTCCGGTCCACCATTTGCGTAGGTGGCTGGGACGATTACGCAACGAGAATGCCCAAGGCGAGTACTATCTCACCGACATCATCGCCATGGCCGTCACCGATGGCGTCACGGTGGCGCCTCTGGTCGCGCCGAGTGTCGCGGAGGTTTTGGGCGTGAACGACAAAGTGCAGCTCGCGGAGCTCGAGGCCGAGAATCGCAAGACCCGCGCCCGCGACCTCATGCTCGCCGGTGTGACCGTCGTCGATCCCGCGCGCATCGACGTTCGTGGTTCGCTCGTCACGGGCCGAGATGTATTCATAGACATCAACGCGGTGTTCGAGGGCAAGGTGACGCTCGGTGATCGGGTGCATATCGGCCCCAATTGCGTACTGCGCAATTGCGACATCGCCGCGGACGTTCGCATCAATCCGAACTGCGTCATCGAAGAAGCCAGTGTCGGTGCGGGCTCCATCATCGGGCCGTTCGCACGTCTGCGTCCGGGCGCGAAGCTCTCGAGCGACGTGCATATCGGGAACTTCGTCGAAGTGAAGAATTCCTCGATGGACTCTGGTGCGAAGGCCAACCACCTCGCCTATGTCGGCGATGCCACGGTGGGTGCGCGCGTCAATATCGGTGCCGGGACCATCATCGCCAACTACGACGGGGTCAATAAACATCACACGGTGATCGGCGCCGATGCGCATACGGGGTCCAACTCGGTTCTCGTCGCCCCGATTACGGTGGGTGAGGGCGCTACGGTCGGTGCAGGATCGACGGTCACTAAGACCGTTCCCGCCGGCAAGCTGACCGTCGCGCGTGCCAAGCAGGTGACGCTCGAAGGCTGGAAGCGTCCGCAAAAGAAGCGCTGATAGGGGTCCAGGAAGGACTCTGTTTCCACCCTTCAAAAGGTGCAAAATACTCGGGATCGCTGCCTCGAGCGATCATCAGGGAGGCTTTTCAATCCATGTGCGGAATCGTCGGCGCCATCGCTCAACGTGACATCGTCCCGGTCTTGGTCGAAGGCCTTCGTCGCCTCGAGTACCGCGGCTACGACTCTGCCGGTGTCGCGGTGCTCAATGGTTCAGGCGAGCTAAAGCGAGTTCGCACCGTCGGCAAGGTGCAGATCCTGCAAGACGCCATCGACGCCTCGCCGACCCACGGTCCGATCGGCATCGCCCACACGCGCTGGGCCACTCATGGTGTGCCCTCCGAGCGCAATGCGCATCCGCATATCTCTGATGACGGTCTCGCGATCGTCCACAACGGCATCATCGAAAATCATGAGGCTCTGCGTGCCGAGTTGAGCGCCTCGGGTTACGCATTCACCTCCGATACAGACACCGAGGTGATCGCGCATCGCATCCACCACCATCTCAAAAAAGGCGGAACGCTGCTCGAGGCCGTAAGCCGCACGGTAGCCGAGCTCGAAGGTGCGTATGCGCTCGCCGTCGTCAGCGAGTCAGACCCCGAGCGCATCATCCTCGCGCGTGAAGGATGTCCCGTCGTCATCGGTCTCGGCAAGAACGAGAATTTCGTCGCTTCCGATATCGCGGCACTGCTTCCGCAGACGCGCACCTTCGTCTTCCTCGAGGAAGGCGACGTCGCCGAAGTGACGCGCACATCCGTCCGAATCACCGACCGCAGCGGCAAGCCGGTAGAGCGCAAGATCCATGAGAGCGAATTGTCCGCCGACGCCGCAGACAAGGGCCAATACGCGCACTTCATGCTCAAGGAAATACACGAACAGCCCCGGGCTGTCGCCGATACCCTTCAAGAGCGTGTCGCCAATGGGCGGCTGCTCGAAGCTGCGTTCGGTCCTGCGGCGACCGAAGTTTTCGGCAAGACCGAGGCCGTGCACATCGTCGCCTGTGGCACGAGCTATCACGCCGGATTCGTCGCGCGCTATCTCATCGAGCAGCTCGCCAACATTCCCTGCAGCGTCGAGATCGCGAGCGAGTTCCGTTACCGCAGCCCGGTGGTGCCCCGAAACACGCTGTTCGTGACCATTTCGCAGTCGGGTGAGACTGCCGACACCCTCGCCGCACTGAGGCTCGCGAAGCAGGCGGGTTATCTGTCTTCGCTCGCGATCTGCAACGTACCCGAGAGTTCTTTGGTACGCGAGTCGGAGCTCGTCATGCTCACGCGTGCCGGTCCCGAGATCGGCGTGGCCTCGACCAAGGCCTTCACGACGCAGATCGCTGCGCTCGGCTTGTTGGTGGTGGCGCTCGCCAAGTCGCACGGCGCGACGCCCGAACAGGAGCGGACGCTCGTCACGCGACTCGTCGAACTTCCAGGCATGATCGAAAAAACCTTGGCGCTCGATCCCGTCATCCAGGATCTCGCCAAGCGTTTCGTCGACAAACACCATGCGCTATTCCTCGGCCGCGGCACCATGTATCCGATCGCCATGGAAGGCTCGCTCAAACTCAAGGAAATTTCGTATATCCACGCCGAGGCCTACGCGGCGGGCGAGCTCAAGCACGGCCCACTCGCGTTGGTGGACGACGACATGCCGGTCATCGCCGTGGCGCCGAATACCGACCTTCTCGAAAAGCTGAAGTCGAACCTCATGGAGGTCAAGGCGCGCGGCGGCGAACTCATCGTGTTCGCTGACCCGGAGTCGGGGATGAAATCTTCGGAGGGCGTCACGGTGATCACCATGCCCAAGCACGTGAGCTACATCCAGGCACCGGTGGTATATACGATCCCGCTACAGATGCTGTCGTATCACGTCGCGACGGCGCGCGGCACCGACGTCGACAAGCCGCGCAATCTCGCGAAGTCCGTCACGGTCGAGTGACGGTCAAAGCGGCACGGCTTCCAGGTCGTATTCGTCCGAGGCTGTGATCTTCACGCGAGCGAACTCGCCCACAGCGAGTTTCCCGCCGCGCTTCACCCGCACTAAACCGTCGATGTCCGGAGCGTCGCCGCGCGAGCGCGCGAGCGCAACGTTGCCTTCGATACCATCGACGAGCACTTGTTCTTCACGACCCACTCGTGCCGCAAGTCGCGATGCACTGATGCGCTGGGCGACTTCCATGAAGCGTGCCAGACGTTCTTCCTGGATATCGGGTGCAACATGCGGTGCGACGTCGTTGGCGCGAGCGCCTTCTACCGGCGAGTACTTGAACGCCCCCACGCGATCGAGCTGAGCCTCTTCGAGCCAGGCGAGCAGTTCCGAGAATTCGGCCTCGGTCTCGCCCGGGAAACCCACGATGAAAGTGCTGCGCAGCGTGAGGTCGGGACAAGTCGCCCGCCATTTTTTGATGCGAGCGAGGGCATTCTCTGCATGTGCCGGCCGCTTCATCCGCTTGAGGACCGTCGGACTGCCGTGCTGGAAGGGAATGTCGAGGTAGGGCAGCACACGCCCCGCCGCCATGAGCTCGATGACGCCATCGACATGAGGGTAGGGATAGACATAGTGCATCCGCACCCACACGCCGAGGCTGCCCAAGCCACGAGCGAGATCGACGAAACGAGATTCATAGTCTTGGCCGTTCCAGCTGCCCTGCGCATAGCGCAGATCGGAGCCGTAGGCGCTCGTGTCCTGGGAAATGACGAGTAATTCCCGAACGCCCGCTTTGACGAGTCTTTCTCCTTCGCGCAGCACGTCGTCGATACGACGGCTCGCAAGCTTGCCCCGCAGGTCGGGGATGATGCAGAAGCTGCAGGTGTTGTTGCAGCCCTCTGAAATTTTGAGATACGCGTAGTGACGCGGCGTCAGGCGAATGCCCTGGGGCGGGACGAGATCGACGAAGGGATCGTGTTTCGGCGGAAGATGTTGGTGGACTGCGGAAAGCACGTCGTCGTACGCATGCGGTCCGGTCACTTTGAGTACGCGGGGATGTCGATCGAGGATGCGTTGTGGGTTCGCTCCAAGACAACCGGTCACGATCACTTTGCCGTTCTGCTCGAGCGCTTCGCCGATCGCATCGAGGGATTCGTCGATGGCGGAGTCGATGAATCCGCAGGTGTTGACGACGACCAGGTCCGCTGAGTCGTAGTCGCCGGCGACGGCATAACCCTCAGCCCTCAATTGAGTGAGGATGCGCTCCGAATCGACGAGCGCTTTGGGGCAGCCTAGGCTGACGAAACCGACTTTTGGGTTCTTGCGAGACACAGGTCATTTTACCGCTGCGTGGCCGCTCTTGTCCGCAGTCTGGACGAGGTATCTGCGGTTCTTCTGATGGCATCGAAAGCTGGGGCTGAATATCGCTCGTGAAAGACCTGAACATCGGAATCGTGGGTGGCGGCATCGGCGGATTGTCTGCGGCGCTCGCGTTGCAGCGAGCGGGATTCCGCCCCGTGGTGCTCGAGCAAGCACCGGTACTCGCCGAAGTCGGCGCAGGTCTCTCGTTGAGTCCTACCGCTGCACATGCCCTGAATCATCTTGGACTCAGCGAGGCGTTGCGCACCAAGGCCTATCACCCTGAAGATCAATGCGTTCGTCATTACAAAGATGGACGACCGCTCAACTGGATCAATCGCGGCCGCGCGCTCATCGAAAAATACGGCGAGCGCTACTACCTCATCCATCGAGCGGATTTGCACGACGCGCTCGCCGACGCCGTGCGTGCCAACGACCCTGACGCCATCGAACTCGATCGACGGTGTCGAACGGTTTCGCAGGACGGCACGGGCGCCACGGTCGTCCTGACCGACGGGCGGGAACGTCGATTCGATGCACTCATCGGTGCCGATGGATCGCGGTCCGTGGTGAGGCACGAAATTTTTGGACCTATCGAGCCTCAGTACACGGGCTATATCGCATGGCGTGGTGTCGTCCCCATGGAGCTCGTGCCCCCAGAGATCTTGCAGCCGCCTTCCGGGATTTTCCTGGGCCCCGGCCATCTCGTTAACCGATATCCGATTCGTGGTGGCAAGCTGCTCAATTTCGTGGCGTTCGCCGAGCGCAAGGATTGGACCGAAGAGGGCTGGTCCATTCGATCCACGGTCGATGAACTTCTCGAAGAATTCGAGGGCTGGACTCCGATGGTGCGTCGCATCATGGAGCTCGTACCACCCGATCTGCTTTTCAAATGGGGCCTGTTCGATCGCGAGCCTCTCAAGACCTGGACGAAGGGTCGGATCACCTTGCTCGGCGATGCGGCCCACCCGATCTTGCCGTTCCTCGGTCACGGAGCGGTGCTCGCCATCGAGGATGCGGTGGTGCTCGCCAGAGCAATCGCAGCAGCGGATCGACTCGATGAGGCTTTCGAACGATACGAACGCGCGCGTATCGAACGCGCTGCCTTCGTCGTACTCGAATCGCGAAAGGCCGGGAAAGTCTTCCACGCGCCCGATCCGGAGAAATATCCGGAGCGCACCAAGGGGCAAGCTGCGGACGAGGGGATAGGTCTTTTCTCCTACAACCCCGTCACCCAACCGGTTTAGGCTCGCTCACCCCGGGAAGCTGTCGATTCCCGAGGCTGATTTTCGGACTCCGGTTTGTGCACGTGCCGTGAGTGCACCGCTCGTCAAATCGAGACAGGCGATCTCGCCAGAGAAGAAATTACTGAGGTAAACGTAACCTCCTCGGGGCGTGCTGAGCGACGCCCAGCCGAAGGAGCCCAACGCATAACTTCGGATGAGGCGACCGGAATCATCGAGGGCGTCGACTCCGCGACCATTCACGACGAGCAATCGACCGGCTTCGTCGAATCGCAGATCGAAGAACATACGCCCGGATTTTTCCGTGGCGATGACGAGATCAGGCAAGGACTTTTGCGCGACGAGATCCCAGCGCATGATGCGGGACCCCGACTCCGAGGTATAGAAGAGCGTCCTTTGGTCTGGCGCGAGGGTGCTCGATGTGAGCCCCTGAAAGCCACCCATACCACCGTCGACGGGCGTCCGATGCTCACGGAGCAGTTTTCCCGTTCGGGAGAATTCGAACAAATGGCCATCGCCGAAACGACGCGTGCCAGGCATGAAGGGCAGCGTGGTTGCGAGTGGAACCCGAGATTTTTCGCCGACAAAGTTTTCACCCAAAAAGAATCGACCATCTTCGGCGAAAGTGACGTGAGCGAAAGAACGGGCGGGTGCTTTGAAATCGGAAAGACGTCTCCCTTCCGGACTGAACCTCGCGATCTTGTAGGCAAACGAGTCGAACGCCCAAAGCCTTCGATCAGGCGCGAACTTCAGTCCTTGGACGATATGGGTGGTGTCGTCGAGCCACAGGGTGTTCTTGAGTCGCAAGTCGGCGTCATAGTGAAGAATGCGGCCGCGGCCTCTGTGGTCGTCCTTGGGATCATTGAGCAACGTACAGCCGACGACGACATCGCCTCGTGCAAAGGGCATTTCGGTTGCGATCGTCTCGAGGGTCGGCGCTTCGCGGATCAGCGTACCGAAGGGCAACGCACCGAGACCGGCAAGAACGTGACGGCGCTGCATGGGCAACGACTTATTTTTTGACGTTCTCCCAGGTGGACTTCGCGCTAGATGACGGCGGGAGTCTTCCGCAGTGCAGGCCGGCATCGACCATCAGTACCTCGCCGGTGACGACGCTGGCGCCCTCGAGGAACCACACGAGGGTTTCGGCGATTTGCTCGGCAGTGGGCACTACCTGCAGCGGCACCATGGCGGCTGCGTTGACGAGAAAGGCCTGATATTGCTCGGGAGTCATGCCACCCTGCAGCCATCGTGTCTGGATGGCGCCTGGCGCCACGGCGTTGATCCGGATTTCCGGGCCGAGCACGAGAGACAGCGACTGCGTCAGCATGTTGAGCGCAGCTTTGCTGGCGGCATACGCCATCGAGGAGGCGATACCGGTGATGCCTCCGATCGAAGAATTATTGACGATGGCACCGCGACCCTGTTTTTTCATGTACGGCGCGACGGCGCGAACCATCTGATAAGCCCCGACGACGTTGACTTTGTAGATCGCGAGGAAATCGTCGCCGGTCAGACCGTCGAGATTTTCATAGGGATTGAATTTCGTCTTGGCGGCGTTGTTGATCAAATAATCGATACGACCCCATTTATCGATGGCGGCCTTGGCCATCGCCTGACACGCCGACTCTTCGGCGACGTCGCCTTGGAAGACCAAGGTCTCCGCTCCTTTCGCCTCGCATTGCTTCGCGGTCTCGTGGGCCTCGGTTTCGCTGCGCGTGTAGTTGATGACGACGTTGCAGCCTCGCTCGGCCAGCATGAGTGCGGCAGCGGCGCCGACGCCGGTGGCCGAGCCGGTGATGATGGCGACTTTGCGGGAAGAGGACATGGTGGCTCCGAAGTGGTCGGGGGATACCGTTTCGATCATGCCGATTCGCAGGGCGCGGGGGGAACCACTCGGGGCCGGCTGTCCGATGTAAGGTCAGTGGTTTCCGCCAGAGGCCTCGCCTATGGCCCCGGCCGGGCCGGGGCGGTTAGGCTGTGGCATCGTCAGGGCCAACAGGCCGAACGGGGGCAATCATGGCATTCAAGGATATGCGCGAGTTCCTCGCGATGCTCGAGCGCGAAGGACAATTGAAGAACATCGATGTGCCGCTCGACGGCCGTCGGGAAACCAACGAGCTGCAGGCTCTGATGCACTATGTCTGCAGTCAAGACGGTCCGGCGCTGATGCTGAACAACGTCGATGCCATCAACACGAAGGATGTGCCCATCCTCTTCAATCCTTTCGGCACTCGCGAACGCACGGCGATGACCATCGGTTTTCGCGATTGGCGCGAAGCCAAGTTGCACCATTCCGAAGTGCTGGCCGATCCGGCCCGCTGGCATGCCCCCAAGGTCGTCGACAAGTCCAAAGCGCCTTGCAAAGAGGTGATCATCAAGGGCGATGACGTATCGCTCGACAAGCAAATCCCCCACGTATGGTTTGGCAAAGAAGGTCCGGCGTACATCACGAACGCCATGACGTTCTCCAAAGACCCCGAGACGGGCGGACGCAACTGCGGCTGGTATCGGTTTACACAATTCCTCGATGCCACTCATCCGCAAGGCGGCAGCTACAAGCCCGAGCGTGCAAAAACCGATCTCGCCGCATTTTATTGGTGGAATCCGCCGTTCTCCGATATCGGCCGACACACCTTCAAAGCCTCTCAGATGGGTAAGCGTCTCGAGGTCGCCATCGCCGGCGTATGTGATCCGGCGTTGCATCTCGCATCCGCCACGGGCGTGCCCTTCAATGT
>JBIJCL010000305.1:0-2745 GCA_044344725.1 Steroidobacteraceae bacterium
CGAGCACCTGCGGACGCAGATAGATCGGTACTTCAGGCTCGATAGCCGGGGCCTCGAAGCTCGTGCTGATGAGATTGACCACGTCGCCGCGCGCCGCATCGAAACCCACCGTGCCCTGGACGAGATTCGTCAGACGGGTGATCTCTTCGGCGGGCAACGGACGTCGTGCAGGCGGCGTCGTGGCACCCGGCGCGGCAATGGCGTCGTTGATGGCGACGCCGACCGTCAGTCTGCGCATGCGCGGAGCGGGGTCGACGACGTACCGAACGCTGCGATCCATCTCGAAGTTACGGCTCTCGCTACGCTCCTGCCCGCGAATCACAGGCTCGGTGGCCGGCGTCGGCGTTGCCGGCACATTCGCATCGGCCGTCGGCGTGACGGGCGGCGGAGGTTCGTTCGACAGCGAGCCCGGAACTCCGGTCGCGCTAGGTTCGGTGGTGCTGCTTTCTTTGAGCTGCTCCGACCGCACCCGCGTTCCGGCGTTGTTCGGGTCGTAGTTTTCCGTCGTCTGTTCGATGACGGAGAAATCGAGATCGGCGTTCACCTGAGCGCGCACGTTGGCTGCGCCGAAGATCGGCGCCAGGATCTGATTGATCCGCTCGACGTAGTCCGCTTCGAGCTTTTGACGCAGCTCGAGCTGCTTGGCGTTCAGGTCCTTGGCACCAGCGGGCTCGGTGAGCAGCCGACCGAATTGGTCGACCACCGACACGTTAGCCGGAATCATGTACGGAATACTGGAGGAGACCAGATGGATGATCGCCTGCACCTGACCGTCACTGACCGTACGGCCGGCGAACGGCGTCACGATCACCGAGGCCTTCGGATCCGCCCTGTCGCGGACGAACGCGCTCTGACGCGGCAAGGCGAGGTGCACCCGCGCATCCTTGACCGAGTTGATCCGACGGATGCTCTGCGCAAGCTCTTCTTCAACCGTCGCGTTGTAACGCGCCTGCTCCATGAACTGACTCGTCCCGAGCGGCATGCTTTCTTTGAGCATCGAAGAGCCGCTGGTGGAGTCTTTGGGCAACCCTGCCGCGGCGAGCATGATGCGCGCCTCATGAAATTCGCTGGCGGGAACCGTCAAGGATCCCGTCGACGGATCGAGCTGGACGCCGATGCCGTTTTTGGTCAAAAGCTGTTGGGCGGCTTCCTTGTCGGAGTCCGCCATCTCCGGGTAAAGCGCTCGAGGCGGAGGCGTCGACATGGTCACGTAGGCCACGACCGCGAGCAACAACACGAGTGCGAAGCCGACGAACGGCAAGGTGGATCGAACAACCGGCTGCTTCAAGAAATTGGCGACCGGTCCTGCAGGCGCAGCCTCGGCGGGCGCGAGATCGGACGAGCGCGCAGCATCACGGGAAGTGGTCACCATCACCCCGGCGCCGGTACCTTCCTGGTCGAGTCGCGACCTCAAGACATCTGCTTCGACCGCTGCCATGGGATTACACCGTCATGCTCATGATTTCTTTGTACGATTCGAGAATCTTGTTCCGAACCTGCACCGTCGCTTCGAAAGCCACGGACGATTTCTGCATCGCGATCGCGACGTCGGTGAGCGAGACGTCCTCGCCCCGCACGTAGGCGTTCTGCAACTGGCGCGACAACGACTGCTGCGCGTTCACTGAATCGACGGCCGAACGCATGGTCTCGAGGAACGACGGCCGATCGGCGGTCGTATCCACCATCTTCGAGGCCGTGCCCTGCAATGTCTCGAGACCGGCATCGGGCGGACGAGCGGCTTCACGCATCGCGCGAAGATGCTCGAGCGCCTGCTGCATGGCGACGGATTGCACACTCATACGCCGGCCGCCATCAGCCCGTGCTCACGCAGTCGGGCCAGCTTGTAGCGCAACGTCCTCTCGGATATTCCGAGCTGGGCGGCTGCAAGAGTCTTGGTGGGCGTCGTCTTGAGCGTCGCCATAATCACTTCGGCTTCCTGCATCGCACGACGATCGGCGAGCGAGAGATCGGCGCGCGGAGTACCGACCGGAAGGTCCGTTGAAATCTCTTCTGCGGCGGCAGGCTCCATCGCCATGGAGTCCACGGGCGAGAGGCGTGCCTCTTGCGGCAGCGAAGCGTCGAGACCGAGATGCATCGCGGTCAACACCGGACCATCGGCGATCACCATCGCACGCTGAATCACGTTCTCGAGTTCGCGAACGTTACCCGGCCAGTCGTACGCATGCAGCGCCTCGACGGCCGACGAATCCAGATGCAGATCGCCCGAGATATATCGGTGGCGCTGAATGAGCGCGCGAGCGAGCGGCAAGATGTCTCCCGGACGCTGCTTCAGCGGCTTCATCTGCAAGGGGAATATATTGAGTCGGTAATACAGATCTTCGCGGAAGCGCCCCGCCTGCACATCGCCCTTGAGGTCGCGATTCGTGGCGGCGAGCAGTCTGAATTTGGTTTTCTGAGGCGTGGTCGAACCGAGCGGCGTGAACTCGCGCTCCTGCAACACGCGCAGCAACTTCGCCTGCACGGACATCGGCAGCTCGCCGACTTCATCTAAGAAGAGCGTGCCGCCGTCGGCTTGGGCGAAGAAACCTTCGAATCGCGACACGGCACCCGTGAAGGCGCCCTTCTCATGTCCGAACAACAAGTCTTCGACCATCGACTCGGGCAAACAGGCGCAGTTGAAGGCGACGAAGGCACCCTTTTGGCGCAGCGAGTTCTGGTGGATCACCCGAGCCAGCACTTCCTTGCCGGTGCCGGAGGGGCCCCCGATCAGAACCGTGACTTCCG
>JBIJCL010000306.1:0-2742 GCA_044344725.1 Steroidobacteraceae bacterium
TCATTTGGCGGAGAGGGTGAGATTCGAACTCACGGTTCCCGTGAAGGAACGTCGGTTTTCAAGACCGATGCATTAAACCGCTCTGCCACCTCTCCGGCTCGTCGAGCGAATGACGGTGCGAATTATGCCTTGTCTGAGGGCAGGAGTTTTTCGATTCCACCCATATAAGGTCGCAAGGCCGCGGGCACGGTGACGGACCCGTCGGCGTTCTGGTAGTTCTCGAGCACCGCCACCATGGCGCGGCCGACGGCAACACCCGAGCCGTTCAGCGTATGTAGGGGCTCGGGCTTGCCGGTCTCAGGATTTCGCCAGCGGGCCTGCATGCGTCGCGCCTGGAACGCCTCACAATTGCTGCACGAGGATATCTCCCGATACTTGCCCTGCCCCGGCAACCAGACCTCAAGGTCGTAGGTCTTCGCACTGCCGAACCCGATGTCGCCCGCGCAGAGCGCGAGAACGCGATACGGCAACTCGAGACGCTTCAGCACTTCTTCGGCATGCGCGGTGAGCTGCTCGAGTGCCGCGTAGGACTCGGAAGGCTTCACGATATGCACGAGTTCGACTTTGTCGAACTGGTGCTGACGAATCATGCCGCGTGTATCTTTGCCCGCCGCACCAGCCTCGGATCTGAAGCACGGCGTGTGCGCGGCGTAGCGCATCGGCAGTTGTTCCGGCGCGATGATTTGCTCGCGTACGAGATTCGTGACGGGCACTTCCGCCGTCGGAATGAGATAGAGCGCGCGATCACCCTTGAGCGCGAATAAATCCTGCTCGAACTTCGGCAGCTGGCCCGTACCCGTGAGCGCATCACCCGACACGATGTACGGCGCATAGATCTCTTGATAGCCATGTTCGCTGACATGGAGATCGAGCATGAACTGTGCAAGCGCACGATGAAGACGGGCCATTCCACCACGCAGTACAGCGAAGCGCGCGCCTGAGATGCGTCCGGCCGCTTCGAAATCGAGGCCGAGACGCGCACCGAGATCGGCATGATCTTGAGGCGTGAAATCGAAGGCTCTCGGCGTACCGTGACGGCGAACCTCGACGTTCGAGGTTTCATCTCGACCCTCGGGCACCGAGTCGTGCAGCAAATTGGGCAGACCCATCAGCCACGCGTCGGACTCCGCCTGAACCGTGTTGAGTGCCGACTCCGCACTCGAGAGTTGCTGAGTGAGTTCCTCGCCGCGCTTGAGCAGCGCCGTCGCATCCTCACCCTTGCCTTTGGCCATACCGACCGCCTTGGCATTCGCGTTGCGCTCGGCACGCACGCGATCGGCCTCGACCTGTACCTGCTTGCGTCGCTCTTCGAGTGCGCGGAATGCCGCGAGGTCGAGAACGAAACCGCGTCGCGCAAGATTGCTCGCGACATTTTCGGTATCGGTACGCAGTTGTTTCGAGTCGAGCATGAGTTATTCCAAAAATTTAAAAATCAAAAAGACGATCAGGACGCCACGAGCGTTCTTCCGGCCCATGCGGCTGCCAAACAGAGCACCAAGGTGGCAACGACATACACCGCTGCGCGCCACGGGGCTTCGCCTGAGGCCAAATTCACGGTTTCTAGCGCGAACGCCGAATAGGTGGTGAACCCGCCTAGGACGCCCGTCATCCAAAACACCCGCATGGCCTCGGCTGACGAAGCAACCTCCCCGGTCGTTCCGCGCATCGCAAGCAAGACGGAGAGCGCGCCGATCGCGAAGCTGCCGAGGACGTTGACCGCTATTGTAGCGATGGGCCATCCGCCCGGCACGGTAGGCCAAACTTTGGCGACCGCGTATCGCCCCACTCCACCCACGGCACTACCGAGTGCAACCCAGACCCAGAGTGGCATCATTTTCCTCCCGACTTGCCCCGTAAACGCTCGAGGGCTTCGCGGATGCGCAGTTCGAGCCCACGATCGACGGGGCGATAATAACGACGCTCCGCCAGCTCGTCGGGCAAATAGCGCTCGCCGGCGGCGTACGCCTCGGGCTCGTCATGCGCATAGCGATAGCCGGCGCCGTAACCGAGATCTTTCATGAGTCGAGTGGGTGCGTTACGCAAATGCATCGGCACTTCGAGCGTACCGAGCTTTTCAACATCCGCACGCGCCTCGCCATATCCGACATACGCGGCATTACTCTTCGGGGCACAAGCGAGATACAACACGGCGTTGGCGAGGGCGAGCTCACCTTCAGGCGAACCCAGTCGGTCGTACGCTTGCCAGGCATCGATCGCCAACTGCAAGGCGCGCGGATCCGCGAGACCGATGTCCTCGACAGCCATGCGGGTGATGCGACGCGCAAGATACGACGGATCGCAGCCTCCATCGACCATGCGCACGAACCAATAGAGCGCGGCGTCGGGATCGGTACCCCGAACGCTTTTATGCAGTGCGGAGATCTGGTCGTAGAACTGCTCTCCGCCCTTGTCGAAGCGACGGCGTGTCCCTCCGGCGACCTCGGCGCAGTGCGCGACATCGATACGACCGCCTTCGGCGAGATCCGCTGCAATCTCGAGCATGTTGAGTGCCCGACGCGCATCGCCATCGGCTGCCACGGCCAAGAGCGACAGCGCGTCGTCTTCGATTCGAAGCTTCATCGATCCGAGACCGCGCTCGACGTCTGCGAGCGCACGACGCAACAGCGACTCCAGACTTTTTGGATCAAGAGGCTTGAGGACGTATACGCGCGCTCTAGAGAGCAAGGCGCTCACCACTTCGAAACTCGGATTTTCTGTGGTCGCACCGATGAAAATCAGCGT
>JBIJCL010000307.1:0-2738 GCA_044344725.1 Steroidobacteraceae bacterium
CAATTTGGTATTCGTCGTTGAGTGTGAGGGTGGAATTGGCGCCCGAACCGATATCCGGCAGATCGGCAGCTGCAGACTGCGCCGCGGCGCGGCCGGGCAGCAGGACTACGAGCGCGGCGAGTGACGCCACGGCCGAATGGATCAAAAACTTTCGCAGTGCCGACGGATGCATCAGAGGGTAGACCCGCCGGACGCCGGCAAGTTCAGAGCGCCTCGGAGGCGTGATCGGCGAGTCTCGAGCGTTCGCCGCGCACCAAGGTCACGTGACCGGCATGCGCCCAACCTTGGAATCGGCTTACGACGAACGTAAGGCCCGAGGTGGTTTCGGTGAGATAGGGCGTGTCGATTTGCGCGATGTTGCCGAGGCAGACAATCTTGGTACCCGGACCCGCTCGCGTCACCAGCGCCCGCATTTGTTTGGGCGTGAGGTTCTGTGCCTCATCGAGGATGACGTAGCGGTTGAGGAAGGTTCGTCCGCGCATGAAGTTAAGCGAGCGGATCTTGATGCGATTGCGCAGCAAGTCGTTCGTTGCGGCACGACCCCAACTACCGCCCTCGGAGCTTTGCGTGAGCACCTCGAGGTTATCCATCAGGGCGCCCATCCACGGCTCCATCTTCTCTTCTTCGGTGCCAGGTAAAAATCCGATGTCCTCGCCGAGCGGAATCGTGACGCGTGTCATGATGATCTCGGCGTAGCGATTGTGTTCGAGCGTCTGGACGAGCCCGGCCGCGAGCGTGAGCAAGGTTTTGCCGGTGCCCGCTGGCCCGAGGATGGTCACGAAGTCGATCTCCGGATCCATCAATAAATTGAGCGCGAAATTTTGCTCTCGGTTGCGTGCGCCGATGCCCCAGACGCCGTGACGCTCGCTGCGAAAATCGCGCACGAGTTCGAGCGTGGCGGAGTTGCCGTGGATGCTGCGCACCATGGCTTCGATACCGCCCTCGCGTTCCTCGTATACGAACTGGTTAGGATGCCACTTGGTGACGGTCGGACCCGAGATTTCATAGAAGGTCCGGGCGCCGTCTTTCCAGGAGCGCATGTCCTTTCCGTGACGCTCCCAGAAATCGGCGGCGAGCGACTCGTGACCCGTGGAGAGGATGTCGGCATCTTCGATGGCACGATCGCTGAAATAGTCCTCGGCATGCACGCCGACAACCGCCGCTTTGATACGAAGGTTGATGTCCTTCGAGACGAGCACTACGCGGGTTTCAGGGTGGAGCGCCTGCAGGGCAAGCGTCTGCGCGAGTATGGCGTTGTCGTTGCCTTGGCCGGGCAGGCTGTCGGGCAGTGTGGTGCTCAGGCGTTGGGTCTGGAAATAGAGCCGGCCCGAAGAGGGCGTCTTGCCATGGTTGCCGGAGAGGTTATTGGGCAGCGGCAGACCCTGCTCGATCTGCTCGCGTGTCGCGTCGCGCATGAGGTCATCGAGAAAACGGCTGACCTGTCGAACGTTACGCGAAGCTTCCGAGACGCCTTTCTTGTTGGCATCGAGCTCCTCGAGCACCACCATCGGCAGATAAATATCGTGCTCTTCGAAGCGGAAGATGGAGGCCGGATCGTGCATCAGCACGTTGGTGTCGAGCACGAACAGCCGGCGCTGTCGTGCGGCGCGGCGCTTGCTCAAAGGGCTTTCGCCGCGGCGAGCACTTCGGCGGCGTGACCGTCCGCCTTCACTTTGCGCCACTCCTTGGCGAGCGTGCCGTCTTCATCGATGAGGAAGGTGCTACGTTCGATGCCCATCACCTTTTTGCCATACATATTCTTTTCTTTGATGACGTCGAACAACTTGCACAGCTGCTCGTCGGCATCGGAGAGCAACTCGTAATTGAGTTTTTCCTTCGTCTTGAACTTCTGGTGCGACGTACAGGTGTCGCGAGAGACGCCGATGACGAGGGTGTTCGCCTTGCGAAATGCATTGTGCAGATCACGGAACTGCTGAGCCTCGACGGTGCAGCCGGAGGTCATGTCCTTGGGGTAGAAGAAAAGCACCACCTTGCTGCCCTTGGCCTCGCGTAGCCGCCATGTCCCGCCATCGGTGGTGGTGGCGGTGAAATCCGGAATCTTCTTGCCGAGTTCGATCTTGGCCGAGGCGGACTTGGGCATGCGTGGGCGCTCCAGGGTCAGGACTTTACGGGCTCCAGGATGGCGTCGAGGTTCCGAGCATCACAGAACTCCATGAACTCTTCGCGAAGGTGGGCGAGATGCAGTCGGCTCGGTACGTTGACGATCATCTGCACGGAGAACATGAGTGCGCCGGTGTGCGCAGCGGGATAGATGCGCGTGGCCACCTCGGCGATATCGATGCCGCGGGTCGAGCAGAACCCGGAGAGCGCGGCCACGATGCCGGTCTGATCGAGACACACGGCGTCGATGGAGTAGGGCAGTTGGTCGGTGCGTGCGCCGCGCGGGTCGGTGCGATTCAGGTGCAGCGTGAGGCCCGCTTCGGTCGCGAAGTGCTGAAGCTCGGTCTCGAGCTTTGCAATGGAATGCCAATTGCCCGCCACGAGCAGCACCATGGCGAACTCGTTGCCGAGACTCGCCATGCGGCTTTCGCTGATGTTGCCGCCGCAGTCGCTGATGACTTTGGTGAGGTCGTGGACGAGACCAGTACGGTCGGGCCCGATGGCCGAGATGGCAAGGTATTGCTTCATTCTTGAGGGCAAGTGTAGCGATTGCGGCGCACGATCGCGAACGAATCGTTCGTGGCGGCCGCGGGTTGCGCGGTTCGGTCACGCGCCCG
>JBIJCL010000041.1:0-10491 GCA_044344725.1 Steroidobacteraceae bacterium
CGCGCGGCTCCCACGAACTGCCCGAGCCGAAGTTGCTGTCGTAGGTGATGGCGAACGGCGGATCTTCGTTGGTGAGGTTTTTGATACCCGCCGTCACCGTCATTCCTTCGAACCCACGCCAGGTCACCGACGCGTTGTAGGTGACGTAGCTATCGACGAAGCGATCGAGATTCGAGGGCGAGACGATGCCGGCCGTTACGCCCGGCAACTCTTGGTTGAGGTAGCCCGATCGATAGATCTGCGAAATCGACGCGCTCCAGTCGCCGCGACTGAAGGTGAAGAACGCGTTGTGCTTCCAGTCGAGTCCGAGATCACCCGCAAAGGTGAAGAGCCCAATCTCGCTTTTTCCGAACGGCAGACTCGGCGCGATGCGCGAGCGCTTTTGGAGCATCTTGGTGCCATCGAGACCGACGCTCCAGTTGCCGCCCCACGCCTCGCCACGTAAACGAGTCGCGAACTCGAGACCCTGGGTTTTCGATTCACCGGCGTTGACCCAACGCTGATCGATCGAAATCAGGTTCCCAGAAGCGTCGCGCACGTATCGATCGCTGAAGGTCGCGTAGTTGTCGGCGAGCTGTTGCAGCGACAGGATCTGGATCGTGCCGATACGGTTGACTCGCCACCAATCCACCGACACGCTGAAGTTGTCGTTCGCCTCCAACACCAGTCCGAAGCTCGCCTGCTCCGCCTCCTCAGGCCCGAGATCGGGCTTGCCGCCTTGGATGATCGCCGGCTGCACGACCGCGCACTGCGGCTTCGTCGCATCCGGACGTCCCCCGGGGCATTTGGCCGGATCGGCGATGTCTCGCCCCGAGTACGGCGCCTGCGAGGACGAGTTGAAGATCTGGTTGAAAGACGGTACGCGGAACCCCTCGTTGTACGAACCGCGGAACATCACCGACTCGACGGGGCGATACTTCAAAGAAATCTTCGGATTCACGGTCGATCCGAAACCGTCGTACTCGTCACGACGGACCGCGGCGGTGAGCTCCATTCCTGTCACCAGAGGGATCATCACCTCGCCATAAATCGCCTTGACGTCTCGTGACACGCCCGCGAGTGCGTTGCCGTCGTCAAAAGGCGCCGCGATGATGACGGGACGGGCCGCAGCGGCACGTCGATCGCCATTGAATCGGTATTCTTCTTTGCGCCAGTCGACGCCCACGGCAGCCAGCACGTCTCCGGCTGGCATGGCGAAGACCGGACCGGACATCGAGGCATCGACTTGGGTGACCGAGAACTTGCCGCCGTAGAGGATCACACCCTCGGCCGAGGCTCCTTTCAGCAGATCGAGTGCGGCCTGCGTCTGGGTTTCGCCCGGACGAAGGAACGGATTGATCACGCCGGTGTTGAGCGCATCGATGATGCCATTGGCGATGATGTTGCCCGTCGCGTCACGCGTGGTGTTGCGGTAGTAATAACCCGTGCCGAGTTGCGACTCCGCTTCGCTGAATGCGTATGAGGCTCCCGTGCGGTACTCCCATTCGTCGAGAAATCCCACCGGACCGTCGGCTCCGAGGAACACGCGACCCGTCTCGGTCGTGGTCTCGATTTCACGACGACCGCACTCCATGCAGCGCCAGCGGTAGGACATCGGCAGTCCTCGCCGCGCCTCCAGGGTCGGGAATACGGCGACCAATTGGTTGAAGACCCGATCGTAGACCGCCTGCGAGGCGGCGTTTCTCGGGAAGGCGTAATTTTGCGTGCTCGTGTTGGGCGTGAGCTGCAGGTTCGAGAAGCGCTTCGCCGAATCGGCCTTGGAGCCCGTCAATTCGGCGGCGATTTGATGCGAGCCGAGCTGCAACACGCCGCGACTCACGAAATTCAGGGTTTCGATGGGCTGCTGCAACACCGCCGCACGACCGGTGTCCCACGCACAAGCGAATTCCGCTTCAGGGAAATTCCAGAGCCGCGTGTCGTAGGCCTGCATGCCGTCGATTTGGCTGCAACCTCCTCCCCCCGGAAGGTCGAGCGGATTGATACCGCCCGAAGCACGGATCGTCGTGCTACCGGGCAGGAACGGCGCCGCACCACTCGTATTCATGATCGTACCGAGCGGCGTATTCGGACCGACACCGAGCGGGAGGATGGTCGCAAACGGCGTGCCGCGCGTATCGACCGACACACCTCGATCGGGCTGGAAGGTGTTCACGTAGTCACGCGCATCGCCCCGCAACTCGCGATGGTCGCTGAAAGCGACCGTGGCCATGACGTTCCAGCCGTCCGAATCCACATCTCCGAGACCGCCCGTGATCGAAGCGCGGTAGATCGCTCCACCTCCGAGCTCGGTCACGTCGCCGAACGCGTTGGCGGTCAGCCCTTGGAAATTGTCTTTGAGGATGAAGTTGATGACACCGCCGATCGCGTCGGTGCCGTAGATGGCCGAGGCGCCATCTTTGAGGATTTCGACACGCTCGATCGCTGCCATCGGAATCTGGTTGATGTCGACGGCGCCGCCATTGAGACCGTGGGCGGCGACGCGACGTCCGTTCAGCAGGATCAAGGTTGCTGCCGAGCCCTGACCACGAAGGTTGGCCGACGACGCGCCGTTGTTTCCGCGTTGTGCCCCACCGACGACGTCGGCGTTGGAGGCGAGGTTGTCGAGTCCGTTACCGTTCGAGTTGAGGAAGCTGATCAGCTGCTCGGCGCTGGTGATGCCCTCGCGACGGATGTCCTCGGTGCCAATCACCTGGATCGGCAATGCACTCTCAGTGACTTTGCGCTTGATGCTGGAGCCCGTCACGACGACGGTTTCGATCCGACGATCATCGTCAGCGCCGGTCGATCCGGATGACTGCTGCGCCCAAGACGCGCTCGTCATCACCATGCCGGCGACGAACGCACTCACTATCAATCCGCGCGGTAAGGACATAGAGAACTTCCCCTGTTGGTTAATTCTTTTGCGGTCCGAGTGGAACCCCGGACGATCTTATTCGAAATTCTGCGTCCGTACGACTATCAGTCCCTGGTTGCGGCGCCACCACCCCGCCATCGCAACGCCAGATCCGCCACGTGCCCGACGAGGGATAAGACCAGGAGGATCGCGACGTCCCACCACGGGGCGTCGGCGAGTGCAGCGGCCACGGCCAGCATGAGACAAGCTCCCGAGACGAGGTTGCCGAGCACCGCGCGCGGCGCGATACCGAGTCCGCGGGCGCGCCACAGCCAAACCAGGACAATCGCTTCGAGGACGACGAGTCCCGCGATCAACCTCGGAAGGCTACCGTTTTCGATCCCGCTGGCGACCCAGTCGACCACCACGTCAGGCAGCTTTCGTGATACCGAGCAGGTGGGCGAGATCTTTGAAGAACACCCGGACGTGCGCCATCGGGCTCTTGCGAACCAGCTTCTTGTGCATGTACGCCTCCCAGGTGAGACGTTGCACATCGGGATCGCGGCACATTTTGACGAAGCGCTCTCGGCGTTGGTCGTTCACATACCAGAATCGTTGCAGCAGGCCGAGTACCCAGAAGACTCGACCATGCGCTCGCATGAAGTCGCGTCGCGCCTCGCGCAAGGCATGGGCGTTACGCGTGAGCAGACATTTGTCGACCGCGAGCGCGGCCATGCGGCCGCAGGCCATCGCGTAGTAGATCCCCTCGCCCGATGCCGGTGCGACGACGCCGGCGGCATCTCCGGTCACGAGCACGTCGCGTCCGTTATCCCAACGGCGTAGCGGCTTGAGCGGAATCGGCGCACCCTCTCGGCGCAACACCTCCGCGTGCTCGAGCCCGGTCGCTCGACGCAGACCCCCGACAGCGTTGCGTATCGAGAAACCCTTGTGCGCCGTACCCGCCCCCGCACTGATGGTGTCGCCGTGCGGAAACACCCAAGCGTAGAAATCGGGAGAGAGTCGACCGTCGTAATACACGTCGCAGCGCGTGCGATCGTAGTTCGCGGGCGGCGCCTCGGGCGTGCGAAGGATTTCGTGGTAGGCGTAGACGAACGGCGTTTCGCGTCCACCGGCGATACACTGCCTCGCCACTTCGGATCTCGCTCCGTCAGCACCGAGTACGATCCGCGTGCGCACTTGGCGACATGCACCGCCACGCTCTTCGAAGATCACGATCGCGTCGCCATCGGCATCTCGCTCGACCCGGGTAAAGGTGCCATCCACGCGTAACGCTCCGGAATTTCGCGCACGCTCGCGCAGCCACTCGTCGAACACCTCTCGATCGACCATGCCGACGAATCCACCGTCGATCGGCATGTCGACGGACCGCGCCGAAGGCGACACCATGCGCGCCGAGGAAATACGCGCGACCAACAAGTGCGCAGGGATCTCGAATTCTTCGATCAGCTTCGGCGGAATGGCACCCCCGCAAGGTTTGATTCGCCCTGCACGATCGAGCAGCAACACGCGCCACCCGATACGGGCGAGATCGTCAGCCGCCGTGGCACCCGAGGGTCCACCGCCAACCACGACGACGTCGAATTCTTTGGCCAATTCCGATGAGTCGATCTGATGCATGATTTAGCCTCGTCCTGCGTCGGCCACATAGGCTGCCGAGACACCTTGGAGATCCACCTGGACCGAGGACTGCGTGTCCTCACGACTGAGGCGCACGGCAAACGCCGTCGCCACCACGAAGAGCGCCGCTTCGGCGACGAACACAGAGCCATAGGCTGCGGGCAACGAACCGGTCAGCGCACGCGCGAGATCGACTGCGCCCGTAGCCGCGATCCCGCCGATACCGAAGGCGATGGCTTGCGCGGCACCCCAGAGACCCATGCGGGTACCCTCTCGTGACTCGCGACCTCGACCGACGAGTCCCATCATCGAGCCGATCGCCGCGACCGCGTAGGCGCCATTGGCGAGACCGAGCAAAAACACCGTGGGCTTGAGGGGCCACGCCGGACCCACGAAGCCCGCCACCGCCAGCGTGACGAGCATCAGCGCCGAGGCCACACACCCCCCGATCGTCCACAAGCGCAGCGCACCCATCCGTCCTCGCGAACCGACGGTGCAGATGAGCGCGACCAGCAGCATGCCAACGAGCGTCCCTCCGCTCATCATTCCCGAGAGTTGGGTCGACTCGCCGGGCGTCATGCCGAACACGGCACCCGCGAAGGGCTCGAGGACGAGATCCTGCGCGCTATACGCCAACATCGACACGAACACGAAGCTTGCGAGCCTTCGCGAATGGGGCTCAGCCCACACCTCGCGCAATGCCGTGATGAAATCTCTGTTCGACGCTGCGGGCGGCGTTCCGGTCGCGCCCGCGGCACTCGCGATAACCGGTCGCTCGATTCCGTACACCGCAAGGCAGGTCAAAAGGAAAGCGCCCGCCGCCACGCTCGCCGTCACCTCGACGAGACGCGTCAAAGAAAACGGATCGAGCATCTTGCCTGCGATCACGGTGGTGACGATGAAGCCGACGATCATCATGACCCAGGTCACGGTGGCCGCCGCAGCGAGTTTTTCCTTGGCGACGGTCTTCGACAAGAGGACGAGCATCGTCGTGCCGCAAGCGCCGACACCGAGGCCCACTGCGAGGAACGCCACGACGGCGCAAGCGATCCCCAACCAAAGATTGGAGACCATGAGTGCGGTCGACAACGCGGCGCCGAGCGCACCGAGACCGAGTACGGCCATGCCGCCGATGATCCAGGGCGTGCGTCGTCCGCCGACGTCGCTGCCGTAGCCGAGACGCGGTCTCAGCACCTGAACGAAGTAATGCAGGGCAACCAGAATACCCGGCAGCATCGCAGGCAGCGCGAGCTCGACCACGAGTACCCGATTGAGCGTCGAGGTGGTGATCACCACCACGGCGCCGATGGCGGCCTGCACGAGGCCCAATCTGAAAATACCGAGCCAACCCATCGTCGTCGCAGAAGTCGTTCTCATCGTCGTTACCTCCGGATCGCTCACGGGAGCGATCTCAGGGCGACTGCGCTCACCATCATGCCGAGCACGTACAACGGAACGCCGAGGGCGTTGTACCAGACGTCGAGCTCCGCAGGCCGGCGCAGCAGCCGTCCCATCATCAAAATCTGTCCGATGAGCAATGCGGCGATCAGGCCGGCGTACAACTCCCGGTTCCAGAGCGCGAGCAAACCGATCACCGCCACTTGAGCGAGCACCATCACCACGCAGGCGACTCGCGCCGCATTCTCGACGCCGAGCCGTACCGGCAATGAACCCACACCCATGCGTCGATCACCCTGCACGGATTTGAAATCATTGAGCGTCATGATTCCGTGGGCGCCGACGCTGTAGAACAAGGCGATGGCCACGGTTTCGAGACGCGGGAGCACGCCCGTCATCACGACGACGGCCGTGAGCCAAGGAACACCTTCGTAACAGAGCGCGACCGCCGAATTGCCCCACCAACCGTTTTTCTTGAGACGAAACGGCGGCGCGCTGTACGCCCAGGCGAGCGCCATCCCGAGCGTCGATGCGGCGAGCACCCACGGACCAAGCAGCGCTGCGACGGTGAGCGAAATGACGGTCCAGACGATCGCGATGTAGAGCCCCCAGCGTCCGGGCATACGGCCCGAGGGGATCGGTCGACGCGGCTCGTTGATGGCATCGACGTGCCGATCGAACCAGTCGTTGACGGCCTGGCTCGTGCCGCAGATGAGCGGCCCCGCGAGGATCACGCCGAACAGAATCAGCGACCAATGGCCTGTCGGGGACACGCCGGAGGCGACGATGCCGCAGAGAAAGGCCCACATGGGCGGAAACCAAGTGACGGGCTTGAGCAGCTCCAGCATGGCCGGCCATGCGGGGCGACGTTCGAAAATCAGCCTGCCAGCGGGCCGTGCCATGACTGGAAAATAGCCATGACACCTTGATGTGTCAATCCAAGATTACACGTAGTCCGTCAAATCGGACTCCCGGCCACCCGGACCACCCGATCAGCTCTGACCGTCGAGATCCCCTAGCCCGTACCGACGCAGCTTCACATAGAGACTTTGGCGAGACAGACCCAGCATTTCCGCCGCCGAAGCGCGATTGTCGCGAGTGAGTTCGAGTGCCGCCTCGATGCAGAGCCGTTCGATGACATCGGTGGTCTCGCGGACGAGTTCCTTCAAGGACACTCGACCGACGAGTTCGGTGAGTTGCTCCACCGAACGGGGCAGCTCTCGACCCGGGCGCACCTCGCTCGGCCGACGTCGATCGACGTTCCGAATCGAGAATCCGAGACAGGCCTCGGCGCCCTCGTTGATGGCGACGGCCGAAATCTCGACATCGGTCACCGCGCCGTACTCGCCACGCAGGGTCGTGGCGAACAGTCGCACACTGCCATGCTGCTTGAGATTGGCCACGAGCACGCCGAGATCGACGCCCGGTCGTCCGAGCCAGCGCTCGAGCGTTTCGTTTCGCGTCTGCTCATCGGTCGCCAGCTGAGCCAGGTCGAGGAAGGCGCGATTGCTCGTGATGATCCGACCATCGGTAGTCGTGATGACGATGGCATCGGGCAGGCGCATCGCAACTTCCGCGAGCGCGCCGGACCCGAGCCCTAAGCCGCCCGCGGCCGCGACCTCGCCGAGAGGCTCGAGACGCAAAAGCGCATGCGAGGCGTTCTCGTGACGAAACAGGATTCCGTTGAGTCGAAAGTCGCGCGTCGCGCCCGGCGGCCTGACCCGCAGCGGTTCCGCGCGACCCGACGTGCGCAGGCCCGTCAGCCAATCGCCGACCAACCGTCCCGTCTGAGCACTGAAAAACTCGTCGAATACGCGACCGGCAAGACGTTTGACGTCTTCGCCGAACAGACGAGCCGCCGCCGGATTGACCTCGATCACTTTCTGCGTCGCCGCATCGACCGTGAGTACGGCATCGCCGACGGACTGCAGCAGCAGGCGGTAGCGCGTCTCTGCGAGACGAAGCTTGGTGTAATCGCGCTCGAGTGCTTGTTCGGCTTCGATGAGCCTCTGCTGCAACGCCGCGACGGCGCGCAGGTCTCGTCCCTGAGCGAGACAACGCCCCTCTTCATCAAGTGGTGACAGCGCATAGACGATGGGAATGGTGCGTCCGTCGCGAAGCGGATGATTGACCTGTCGCGCACGAACTTCGCCCGCGGCCCGATCGGCCAGCAGCAAATCGACCTTGGGGCGGCTGTCTTCCGTGACCGTGTCGATCAAAGATTTTCCGACCCAATCACCGCCGAGTTCGTCGAGCAATTCGGGATTCGGGATGGCGATGTCGCGGATCACGCCTCGACGATCGACGATGAGGGCGATATCCGTCGAAGCAACGATGAGACCGGCGACCGTCTCGGCATCGAGTCCGGTCAGGGCCTTCCTTGGCGCCTTGAAATTCTTCACATAGTGACCGTGTCAGTTCCGTCGACCCAGCAACTCCAGCAGTTGTTCTGCACGCTCCACCGCGTCTTTTCCGTCGATCGCCGTGGCATCCGCACCCACTTTGGCCACCCGTTCCGGGTGCCCCGCAAAAGGCAATCCCCCAACCATGATCCGAACGTTTCGGTTGGCCGAGGCGCGCCTGACCTTGCGGATGAGCGCGGCCAGCGAGGGAAGTTGGGAGGCCGTGCTGATCGAGAGACCGACGACCGCAAACCACTCTCTGCCGACGAGCGAAAGTATATCCGGCTCATTGGCACCGGGCGCATCCCATACATCCCATCCCGCCCGTCGCAAGAACTCGCCGACGAGTTGAGCACCAAACACATGCTGTTCTTTGGGTAACGCGACGAAGAGCGCCCGACGGCCCACTTTTGCGGGTTCTTGTGAGTCGCTGTTGGCCTCGCTCAATTGATGCGCGAGATCCTGCAGTTTTTTGAGACCTACTGTGACCTCGACGAAATCGCTCGTCTCGTCTTCCCAGCGAGTACCGAAGTGTCGTGCCACCGGTGCAAGCAATTCGAGGTAAATGGTTTCGGTACTCATACCGAGCGTTTGCAGCCCCCGCAGATACGCAAGGGCCTCGGCGGCACTACCGCGAAGCACGATACGTGCGAGTTCGAATACTTCACAGGAACCCGGTCGGAGCGGGCTGGAGAGATCGTCGCAACGATTGCCTTCGGCGATGGCGCGATGCGCGAGGATCAGGCGCGGGATGACCTCGCCTTCGATTGTTTTGAGCAAAGCGGAGTACTCGCCCTCGGCTCCGCGATTAGACAGCGAATCAGTCATCGGCCTACCTCGCCCATCAAAAGCGACCCCTTGATCGCTCTCAAAAAGGCCCTGCGCGACGACTTCCGTGTACCCGTTTAGGGGGTGATGAGTCCAAGTCTCAACCCCAATGTCGCCGCAGGATGGCACATATATCCTCCGGCCCGCTACCTGTCAATTAATTTAGACGTAAATCTAGATTGACATCTGAGCCCCCCTTCACTAGATTCGAGGGTGATTCTTCTATTACTGGTACTCAGGCCCATGCCCCAACGCCCGCCGGCGGTTGTCGGCCGCCAGCTTTACACCCCTGAGGAGCGCGACCGTCGGGACCGCTCTCGATGGACCGTGGTCCAGGGCGTGCTTGCGCCCCTGCAATTGCTCGCCTTTCTGGTCAGCCTTTGGCTCGTGCTTCAATTCCTTCGGACCGGGGAAGGCGCCGACGCGGCAACGGTCTCGGTCATCGTCAAAACGGCGTTCCTCTACGCCATCATGGTGACGGGCGCGATCTGGGAAAAAGAGGTGTTCGGGGTCTGGCTGTTCGCGCGACCCTTTTTCTGGGAAGACGTCGTCAGCATGGCCGTGATCGCCCTGCACTCCGCCTACCTTTACGCCTTCCTGACCGACGCCCTCGATCTGCGTAAGCAGATGCTCCTGGCGCTCGTGGCGTACGCCGCGTATGTCCTCAATGCGTCGCAGTTTTTCTACAAGTTGATGCTGGCACGACGCGAGTCGGGCGCCGAAGAAAATCGTCCGTGGGCGGCCTCCACATGAAACCCGGACGACTGCGCTATGACCCTCGTTTCCTGCCCTTTGCAGACGCTGCGAGCGATGATCTGCCGCTCGCGAGATTGTTGCGTCTCTCGTTGTTCCAAGTGTCCGTCGGTATCGCACTCGCGCTGCTCAACGGCACGCTCAATCGCGTGATGATCGTCGAGCTCGGCGTGCCCGCCTGGCTCGTCGCGACCATGATCGCACTGCCGCTGCTCTTCGCGCCGATGCGCGCCTTCATGGGCTTTCATTCCGATCAGCATCGTTCGGTGCTTGGCTGGCGTCGGGTGCCTTACATTTGGTTCGGCACGCTGCTGCAGTACGGTGGCCTCGCGATCATGCCCTTCGCCCTACTCGTCCTCAGCGGCGAGGGTCGGGGTCCTGCAGAGGTGGGGCAGGTCGGTGCGGCGGTTGCGTTTTTGTTGGTAGGTGCGGGCCTGCACTCCACTCAAACCGCAGGACTTGCACTCGCAACCGATCTGGCCCCCGATCACACGCGCCCCCGCGTGGTGGCCTTGATGTACGTGATGCTGCTGCTCGGCATGGTGGGTTCCTCACTGGTTTTCGGCTGGTTGCTGAGCGGCGAGTTCTCGCCGCTGCGGTTGATCCAGACTATTCAGGGCGCGGCGGTGGTCACTCTGC
>JBIJCL010000308.1:0-2729 GCA_044344725.1 Steroidobacteraceae bacterium
CGCGACGCAACTCGTCGATGGACTCCGGGTTGCGCAGCGTCGAGGTGTCACCGACTTCCTGACCTTCGACGAGCGCGCGCACCATGCGTCGCATGTACTTGCCGCTACGCGTCTCGGGAAACTGCGTAACCTCGACGAAGTCCTCCGGGATCGCAACCTGACCTTTTTCCTGTCGAACGGTTTCGATCAACCGACGACGGTCTTCGGCCGTGATCTTTCGACCCGGCGCAGGCCGGACGAAGGCGAGCGGCGTCAGGCCTTTTTGCGCGTGCGGCGCCCCGACCACGATCACGTTGCCGACAGGCGAATCCGGATTCACCTGCTTGTCGCGCAGGATCGCACCTTCGATTTCTTCGGTACCGAGTCGGTGACCCGACACGTTGATGACGTCGTCGGATCGTCCATGCAGCGAGAAGCCACCGTCGGCGTACTTCACCGCGAAGTCGCCCTGCGTGTACGCGAGACGATCCTTCCAGCGAGTCCAATACGTTTTTCGATAACGCTCGAAATCGCCACGCCATTGACGAACGACCCGGCGACCCTCGACTTTGAAGTCTCCCTCCGCACCCCAAATGGTGCGGCAGAGATACGGGAACGGCGCTGCGATGACGATCTCGCCTTTCTCGCCCGCGTCTGCGGCGCGCGCGACCACCGTGCCTGAGGCATCGGGCTCGCTGTCGGCGAGCCAGACGTCGCCCATGATCCACGGCAACGGATAGGTATGTGCATCGGCGCGTAACGGGAAATCCGCGTTACCGAACATGTGAGTCCAGACGATGCCGCCGTGTTCCGTCGCCCAATACGAATTGGTATACCAGGGCGTGACGAGTTCCATGCCGAACTGTTGAACGACCGGCGAGGTCGGCTCGGCGCAGAACGTCGCCACGCGCAAGCTCGCACGCGAATACGCGCGCACGTCTTCGACGTTCTGCGGATCGGTCATCACGGTTTTAAGGAACGTGACGCCGGCTTTGAATATATTGACCTTCAGACGTTCGATGATGCTCGCGAAACGTCCGGCACTCGGAAAAACGGGCGCACCCTCGGCGATCACCGTCGTGACGCGCGTCGTGAGCGCGCCGCAAATCATGTAGCTCTGACCCGTGATCCAACCCGGATCGGCGACCACGTACATCACGTCTCCGGCGCGCGCGTCGAAAGCGACACGCAAGGTGTAGGCGACGCCACTGACGTAACCGCCGTGGACATGCACGACGCCTTTGGGTTTCCCCGTCGATCCCGAGGTATAGATGAAGAACATCGGGAATTCGGCATCGAGAGGCTCGGGAGGTACCGACGCCCAGATCGCCGCGACGAAAGCTCGATCATCGAGCGCCAACAGTTGCGCTTCATCAGCGACCGCATGGCCCGCCTTGCGTGCCCCCTCGAGTAACGTCTGCGTCGCCGCATCGGTGAGCGAGTGGGCCCAACGATCTCGCTCAGGACGCCACACGATGTCGGCCTGTCCCGCATGTTTGACGACGATGACGGTGTCGACCCTCGGCGGAGTCGTCACGAGAGCGCTCGCGATCGCCGTGCGAATTCGGCTCGCGGCCGAAGGCGAGAGGCCTGCGATTCCCTCGAGCGCGCGACCGACCCCACGCATGACGTCGGAGCGTTCGAGGGTGATTTCGTTGGCCACGGCTTTGCGTGCACCCTCGAGGATGGCGTTCGCGTGCAGTGTTTCGAGACCCAGAGACTCGAGCGCTTGGGTCACCGCCGCGATGGCCGTCTCGGCCGGCACATAGCCATCGAGCGCCGGATCGGTATACGCCTCTTTGAATGCGACGATTTGCGCGTTGCGGTAGCCGCCATCGGCCGTGATGACGATGCGGGCGCCGGCGTTATGGATGCGGTCGGACAGCGTTTTGTCGCTGAATCCGCCGAACACGGGCGTGTAGACGATGCCGAGCCGCTTGCAGGCCTCGGTCCAGTAGATCTGCTCGGGGATGTTCGGCATGTTGATCGCGATGCGATCACCTGCCTTGAGACCGAGGTTACGCAAAGCGAGAGCACACCGTGCGACGTCGAGCAGCAGCTGCTTTCGCGAGACGCTGTAAGAAACGACGGGCGCACCGCGGCCGCCATCCTGCGACTGATCCCAACGATCCCCCTCGAACCACAACGCCGCTTCCGCGCCGTGTCCGGCGAGAACATGTCGGTCGACTTCGTTGAAGCAGGCGTTCGTCAGCGCATCGCTGAACCAACGATAGAACGGCGCCTCGGAGTCATCGAGTCCGCGGCTCCATGGCAGATAACTTTGAGGCAGAGAAGGTTCGACGGCTTCGCCGGTTCGGGCATCGAAGCCCCGCCAGCGACCTTGGACGTCACGCGTGATCCACGCGCCGTGCGGACCGGCCTTGGGTTCGAACCAATGAATTTCGCGACTGGCGATGTCGCCATGGAACTTGCCTGGATCCGCTGCGCACGCATCGCGCGCAGACTGCCAAGCAGCTCGGTGGACGAAGGGGTTTACGGAAGCCGACGGTGGCGTGATCGCCACGGGCGTCGGGGCCGCGTCCATGGACCCGTTGAAACTCGACATCGATGCCGTTCTCCGCCCCCGAAGCCAGACTAACACGGCGGTATGTGAAAAGATGCGTGTTAAAATTCACTGTCAAAATATGATCATCGAACGCCTATGGCCGGCGAATGCGTGGCGGAACTACCACTATCTCATCGCTTGCGCTGAGACCGGGGAGGCGCTCGCCGTAGACCCCCTCGACTGG
>JBIJCL010000309.1:0-2727 GCA_044344725.1 Steroidobacteraceae bacterium
GACTCTACTCGACGGTTACGCCCTCGATGGCGGGGGCTCAAAACTACTCGATGACGTCCTGCCTTACTCCGATCTCGAGGGTGATCATCTCGATACGCTCGGTCGGTTCCTGTCGGCCTTCGAATTGCTTCGTCATACGGCGCGAGAACTCCGCTTGGATCGATCACGTAAAGGGTGGGCGGACACCCTCAGGCGGATACTGCTGCGGCTCAAGGTCGATGATCAGCTGCCGGCTGCCGAGGTACGATCGATACGCGACGTATTGAGCGAGCTTGACGAGAGCGATACGTCGGAGACGCCCGCAGAGTTGCCGGCTGAGGTGATCGTGGAATTTCTCGATCTGCGGCTACGAGAAACACCCGCTCTCGGCGGCTTTCTCGACGGCCGCGTGACGTTTTGCTCGATGAAGCCGATGCGGGCGATTCCGGCCAGAGTGATCGCATTGCTCGGCATGAACGAATCGGATTTCCCTCGCCAAACGATACGCCCGTCCTTCGATTTCATTGCGATGCATCCTGCGCGCGGTGATCGATCGTTGCGCGACGACGATCGCTATCTCTTCCTCGAGAGCCTGCTCAGCGCAAGAGACTATCTCTTCATCAGCCATATCGGTCAGTCCTACCACGATCCTCGTACGTCTCCGCCTTCGAGCGTGGTGACGGAGTTGACCGCCTATCTCTCTGAAGGTTTCTCGTTACCAAAGCCGGTTGCGGAGCGGCTCGATATCCGACACCGATTGCAAGCGTTCAGTCGACACTACTTCGCGCCCGACGACCCGAGGAGCTTCTCGCGTGCCAACGCGCAGGCTGCTGAAATACTCGCTCAAGCGACTCCGACGATACGCGAGTTGTTCTCGGCACCCCTTGAGGAGCCGGATCTCGACAGCCGCAGCCTCACACCGAAAATTATTTGCGATTTTTTCGTCAACCCTGCGCGCCAACTCTGCGAAAACAGACTAGGCATTCGATTGGAGCGCGCGGAGGATGGCCTGCGTACCCACGAACCCGTCGAGCTCGATGCCTTGACGAGTTTCCAACTTCAACAACAACTCGTCGACTCGAGTCTTCGCGACGATGATCGACCCGTCTGGGATGCCGCGCGCGCTCGAGGACGACTGCCGACCGGACCGTTCGGAGACATCACACAGGAAGTACTCGAACAGAGGGTTGCGCGATTCCTGAAGTCGGTGCGCTCCGAGATCGGCGAGTCTCGACGCGAACAACGAATGGTGAGTTGGTCGCGCGCTCCATGGACGATCGAAGGTCAAATCGATGGTGTTTATGGCGGGCAACTGCTCCGAGCTCGATGCGCCACGCTCAAGGCCAAAGATCTGGTCGCAGGTTGGGTCGAACATCTACTGATCAATCTCGTCTCGCCGGGAACCACGACACGACTCATCGATCGCGAAGGCATCGTGCGAGCATTCCATGCGCCGGCAAGCCTCGAGATTACCGAGCGCATCGTCGGGACCTTACTCGATCGATACGGATCGGGGCTCGTACGACCCGTGCATTTTTTCCCCGAAACCTCGCTGGCGTACGCGGTCGCCGCAATCAAGGCCGGAGAACGCGAAGAATCAAGCGTCGATGGACTTCGCGCAGCCTTGCGAGCCTGGCATCCAAACGACTTTTCGCGCTCGGTCAAAGAAAGCGAAGACCCGTGGAACAGCTTGGTACACGGTGATCGCCCGCCGCTCGACGATCAATTCAGTGAGATTGCCATCGCATTTTTCGAGCCGCTGCTCGCGCATCTGGACGGAGACCTCCCATGAGGGCCCCCTCCGCCTTCAGCTTGAAATCGACGCCCCTTGATTCCGGCGTCACGCTTCTCGAGGCCAGCGCCGGCACCGGCAAGACCTTTACGATTGCCGGCATCGTCACTCGGCTCGTGGCACTCGATGATTTGCCGATCGGCGAGATTCTGGTCGTCACTTTCACCGAAGCCGCGACGCGCGAACTCCGTGATCGAATCCGGAAGCGGCTGGTTCGGGTTGCAAAGGAGCTCCGCGACGACACCAACGCTGATCCTGTCACCGAATCACTCAAGGATTCCGGCGTTGAAACCGAAGTTCTTTTGCGACGCCTCGATCTCGCCCTAGCCTCGTTCGACGAAGCGGCGATCTCGACGATCCACGGTTTCTGTCAACGCATTCTTCGCGATCATGCATTCGAGGGGGATGCCCCGTTCGAGGCCGAGATCGTCACCGATGCGGCGGACATGTTCCTCGACCTCGCTCACGAGTTCTGGCACCACCAACTGCGTCCCGCCTCGACGCTCCTGGCTGCGATCGTCGAACAGAAAAAGTTACAGCCCGAAAATCTAGCCGCGTTGCTCCTTCGCTTGTCGCGCCACCCCTCGCTCACCGTGCTCCCCTCGGGGACGAAGCACTTTTCTCAGGCCAGCGACCTAGCTGAGCAAGCCTACGGCGCGGTCGTGGCCTCGTGGAAAACGGAAGGCTCGCGCTTATGCGCCCTGATCGAGTCTCACAAATCGATCAGCAAGAGCAAGTCCAAGGGGTTCTCGGAAGATCGCCTCGACACCTTCCGCAACGCCCTCAACCGTGCGGCATGCGGCGGAGTGGTCACCAAGACGACGCTTACCGCCATTGATGCTTTCACCGAACAAGCGATCGAAGAGCAGCGACTCTCAAGCAAAGCCGCTCTCAAGACGCCCTTCCCTCACGACGAGTTTTTCGAATTGTGCAGCCGGTTCGTCGCCGCGAAGCAG
>JBIJCL010000311.1:0-2721 GCA_044344725.1 Steroidobacteraceae bacterium
GAGGTCGCGCACGAGCGTCATCGTGGCTTCGAAATCACGATCGGTCTCGCCCGGAAACCCGACGATGAAGTCGGAGGTCACCGAGATGGTCGGCCGCACCTCGCGAAGCTTGCGGATGCTCGCTTTGAACTCGAGGGCCGTATAACCGCGTTTCATGAGGGCGAGGATGCGGTCGGAGCCCGACTGCACCGGCAAGTGCAAATGATTGGCAAGCTTCGGAATGCTGGCGTAAGCCTCGATGAGGCTGTCGTCGAATTCGAGGGGGTGAGACGTGGTGAAGCGGATTCGCTCGATGCCCTCGATGGCTGCGACGTGATGCAGCAGCGTCGCAAGATCGACGAGCGCACCGTCGGACATGGCCCCTCGGTACGCGTTCACGTTTTGCCCGAGCAAGGTGATTTCGCGAACTCCCTGCGCGGCGAGTTTCGACACCTCTTCGATGACGGACTCGAGCGGACGACTGATTTCGTCACCACGTGTGTAGGGGACGACACAAAAGCTGCAGTACTTGCTGCAACCTTCCATGATGGACACGAAGGCCGTGGCCCCTTCGGCGCGTGGCGCAGGAAGATGATCGAATTTTTCGATCTCCGGGAAACTCACATCGACCACCGCACGCCCCTGCTGGCGTAGCTCGGAGATCATCTGCGGTAAACGGTGGACGGTTTGCGGTCCAAAAACGAGATCGACCTGCGGCGCCGCCTTGACGAGCTGATCGCCCTCTTGGCTTGCGACACAACCGCCGACACCGATGATGACGCCCGGACGCAAATCTTTGATTTGCTTCCACTCACCGAGCAAAGAAAAGACCTTGGACTCGGCCTTCTCGCGAACCGAGCATGTATTGACGAGCAGGATGTCGGCCTCGGCGGGATTGTCCGTGGCTTGCATGCCCGAACTGGCTGCGAGTACGTCGCCCATTCGGGCAGAGTCGTACTCGTTCATCTGGCAACCGTAGGTCTTGATGTAGTACCGAGCGGTCGTAGGTCTGGAATCGTCCATGAGTCAGGCGTGCATCGTTCGAGGCTCGGGGCTCTCAGAAAGGAATATCGTCGTCGAAATCGTCTTTTTCGGTGCTGCTGCGAACCGGTTCGCCGTCGGACTCGCTGCTCGCAGCGCGACCACCGGCGGCGCGACCCTCACCCCCCATGCCTCGACCGCCGCCGAGCATTTGCATTTCGTTGGCGACGATTTCGGTGGTGTAGCGATCATTGCCGTTTTTGTCTTGCCACTTGCGGGTGCGCAGACGACCTTCGATGTAGACCTGCGAACCTTTGCGCAGGTATTCGCCGGCGATTTCGGCGAGACGACCAAACATGGCGACGCTGTGCCATTCGGTTTGCTCTTTCATTTCGCCCGACTGTTTGTCTTTCCAACTTTCGGAGGTGGCGATGCGGAGATTGCAGACCGTCATGCCCGAGGGCATGGCTTTGGTGTCCGGGTCTTGCCCGAGGTTGCCGACGATGATGACCTTGTTGATGCCACGCGCCATGTTGAACCCTTCCGTTGAACGGGCTCTTCGGTCGATGCGCCCCGGAGGCCCCAGAGGGGTCTGGGGCGATGGGCGGGGTGATTGACGAAGAGCGGTGAAAACGAGGGGCCATTCTAATCGCCCCCCGCCCCCGCTGCATCGCGAAAATCGCGGGGAGGAGCCCAGAAACCCGTCTGGGAAGGCTCCCTCGGGGGTACACTAACCGGCTGTTTTTCTTGATTAATGCCGGTCCATGCAACCGATTCGGATACGCGGCGCCCGCACCCACAATCTGCGCAACCTCGATCTCGACATCCCTCGGGACCGGTTGGTCGTGGTGACCGGGCTTTCCGGGTCCGGCAAGTCCTCCCTCGCCTTCGACACCCTCTATGCCGAGGGACAGCGCCGGTACGTCGAGTCGCTGTCGGCCTACGCGCGGCAGTTCCTGTCCATGATGGACAAGCCCGATGTCGACCACATCGAGGGCCTCTCCCCCGCCATCGCGATCGAGCAGAAAGCCGCCTCGCACAACCCGCGCTCGACGGTGGGTACCGTCACCGAGATCTACGATTACCTGCGTTTGTTGTTCGCTCGTGCGGGGCTGCCGCGCTGTCCCGATCACGACATCGCACTCGAAGCGCAGACCGTCAGTCAGATGGTCGACCAGGTGATGCGTCTCGGCGAGGGCACGGCGGTTCTCGTGCTGGCGCCGCTCGTGCAGCAGCGCAAGGGCGATCACGAGACCGTGTTGCGCGACCTCCAGTCGCAAGGCTTCGTGCGTGCGCGTATCGATGGCTCGGTCGTCGAGCTCGAGCAGCCTCCGAAGCTCGATCCGCGACGCAAACACGATATCGAGGCCGTCGTCGATCGTCTGCGCGTCAGGGCCGATGCCACACAACGACTCGCCGAATCATTCGAGACTGCACTGCGTCTCTCCGAGGGGACGGTACGCGTCGAGCCCATGGAGGCTGCGGGCGAGACCAAAGCGGGGCCCGCAGCGAGTCTGCTGTTTTCGAACCGTCATGCCTGCTCCAAGTGCGGCTATGGCGTACCCCTGCTCGAACCCAAGATGTTCAGCTTCAACAGCCCCGCGGGTGCCTGCGAATCCTGCGATGGCCTCGGACAGCAGGAATTCTTTGACCCGGCGCGCGTCGTGGCCTTCCCCCATCTGTCGCTCGCGGGCGGCGCGGTGCGCGGCTGGGACCGGCATAATGCCCATTATCTGCAGCTCATCAGCACGCTCGCGCAGC
>JBIJCL010000042.1:0-10449 GCA_044344725.1 Steroidobacteraceae bacterium
AATACCGATGGGCTCGAAGTAATACTCGAGTGACACGTCGAGGTTATTCGACAGAGTCGGCTTCAGATCGGGGTTGCCCTGCTGAACGACAAGCAGTGATCCTTCCTGTGTCTCGAGCGCGCGTGGTACCACGTCCACGAAATTCGGGCGCGTCATACCCCGCGTCACGGCAGCGCGAGCAATCAGGTTATCGTTCAACTCATAACGAAGCGTCAGACCCGGGAAAACATCGGTGTAGCTACGCGAGTTGCTACGAGTACTAATAGCACCCGTACCAGCGTTGAATACCGGTGCGGAGCCTTCCGTCTCCGTCTTCTCGACGCGCACACCCGCGACAACACCTAATCGATCGAAGTCGAGATCCCACATCGCATAGCCCGAGAGGATCTTCTCGTCTGCTTGGTAATCAGCGGTTGCCGATTGCTCCGCACGAATGGGCGACGCCGCCTTTGTCGCGTCGTAGTACGCGTCGGCTAAAGCCGGATCTACCTTGAGTCCCAGATCGTAATCGTAGTTACGGCTTTCTTTGGTGGTCAGAAATGCGGAAAGCGGCTGACTCGGCGCTGCGGTAGACGCACGATTCCGGTAGCGGTTCTCATCCGCCTTGCGCTCGCCCGACTTGAATTTCGCACCCGCCTTGAAGTTGCCCTTGCCGCTACCGATCTCGACCGGAATTGTGAGATTCGCGACGGCTGCAACGGTGTCTTCGGTGGTCTCAGAAGTTCGATACGCGTTCTCACGGAACGAGAAATTGGTCGGCGTCAGGTGTTGGTTGGAGGTGAACAACGAAATCGACGGCTCACGGGCGCTCGTTGTGTAGTCGTAAGAGATAGGCGCTGTCGCGGTTCCGAGCGCAGCCGTCCGCCAAAGTAGCTCGTCGCGACGAGGATAGCTCTGCTCCGTACTGGCAATCGATACCGAACCATCGAAAGTCCATCCGCCGAAGTTCCTCTGGCCGCCCAGCTCTCCGGTCACGATCTCATTCTGGACGACGCGATGGCGGATTTGCTTGCCAACTCGAATGTTTCGGAACGATGCCTTCTGATCGGTCGCACCGGGAAGCAGGACGCCCTCGGACCAAAGTACCAGCAACTGGTTACGATATTCATCGTCCGTAAAGCGGGAGAAAGTTCCCCGCAAGAAGAGACGCGAGTCATCGTCAGTGCGCAACTCCGCCGCGCTAGTGAGCGCGATACGCTCGCGCTTCGTGTCGTAATCCTTGAAGAGATTCTCGACTACGCCAAATACGGTACCGCCCTCGGGCCGAGTTAGAACGTCCCATACGGTTTCGATGTTATCGACCTGTCGATCCGTTTCAGAATAGCTACCCGAGAACAGCAGACCGATACGCGAATCCCCCTCCCAAATATTGCTGACCGACATCGAGCCGCGGACATCGTTCGTCCCACCGAACTCGTTGTATGAGCCACCGCCGGAGGCGCGCAGTCGGAAGCCCCGATAATCGAACGGCGACTGAGTCCGGATATTGATCGCTCCCGTGACTGAGTCGGCATCCTGATCGGGACGAAGCGTCTTCGTGATCTCTAGCGAGCCCACGATATCGGACGGGACGGTATCGAGGTCGATGGCACGGGTCGTCGGATCGGGTGCCGCGACGCTCACTCCGTCGATCGTCACCGCCGAAAACTCCGACGGGCCACCGCGAACGTTGATATACCGACCCTCGCCCTGGTCACGCGAAATCGCTACACCCACGACACGCTGTAGTGCCTCGGCGATATTGGGGTCGGGGAACCGACCGATGGAGTCTGAGGCCACCACGTTGGTGACACCCCGAGAATTCTTTTGCTCATCCGAGGCGCGCTTCGCGGCGTCGATGATGGCAGTGATGACGATTTCTTGTAGATCGTCTGCCGAGCCTGCGGCCGGAGACGATGCCTCCTGGGCCGCGGCAGAAGCCGAGAGGATGCCGGAGACGGCGACGAATACGGGAGACCAGCGCGAGGCGCGCGGAAAGACGATTCGGGACATGGAGAGACCTCGGGGAACCGCGAAATAACGCGGAGCGAATGGTCCCCAATGCCGATGACCGAAAAGTTAAGGAAATGTTTCGGTTTGGTTAAAACCTAAGAAATTCTGCGGCGCTGCAGGGTGACGAAAGTCGTCGGATATTGATTCCGCTCGTCGGCCGGGTGTTCGGCGGAGGAGATTTCCTGCCACTCTTCGGGTGACAACGCAGGAAACCGGGTATCCCCTTCGACTGCAGCATGAACCTTCGTGAGCTCGATGAGCTCCGCACGCGGCAGAGAGAGCGCGTAGATCTCTGCTCCACCGATGATCATGATTTCTTCGACATCACCCGCCGCCTCGATCGCGGCATCGAGGTCGCGGACGACGATGACGCCTGGCGACTCGACGGTGTAATCACTGCGTCGGGTCACGACGATATTGGTGCGCCCCGGCAGCGGCCGACCAAGCGACTCCCACGTCTTGCGCCCCATCACCACCGGACGCCCGAGCGTGCGCTGCTTGAAGCGCCGCAGGTCTTCGGAGAGCTTCCAGGGCAATCCGCCCTCACGCCCGATCACGCCGTTGTCCGCCACGGCGACGATCAGGGTGAGGCGCGGCGCCCTGCCCGGCATCAGCGTCGCGACGCCTTCGACCGACGAGTCGAGGTCGCGCGACCGCCGGTCTTCGCACCAGTCTTTGCTCGAGTCTTCGAACTCGAGGTCACGCGAGCGGTCGCCTTGCTTTTCGCCGCGGTCGTTGCGCGAGTCTTGGCTTTTTTCGTCGCCTTTTTCCTCGCCTTTTTCTTCTTGCGCGGATCCTTCGCGGGCCAGAGCATCGTACCGCGGCACTTCGGAGAGCCACAGCGGCAGGCGAAGATTTCGTCGACGTTCGGCGGATCGTCTTTTTCGCGACCGATCTCGTAGTCGTAACCCAGCTCTTCACCCTTCTCGACGACTCGGGTCGTCTCGATGAACACGCGTCGGTCTTCGATCACCGATTCGCAATTGCCATCGCAGGAGTGGTTGATGAACCGCGCGCCGTTGCCGCCGACGCCCGCGTCGATCACCGTCTTCTTGTCGACGATGAACAGGAACGTGTGATTGTCGTTCGGATCGTGATCGTCGTAGCGCGCATCGGCCTCGGCATGACTGATGCGGTCACCGAGATACTCGATGACCCGCGTGCCCTTCGGGATACGCTTGGCGGCGAACACGCCTTTGCCATGAATTTTGGAGTTGCGGACTTTGATCCAAGCGCTGGTGCGCATGACGGGTATCGGCACGAAGAGTCTCCCTGGTTTTTGAAGGTCAAACAGCCACCGGCGCCTTGATCGCCGGATGATGCTGATAATTCACGAACTCGAAATCGTCGAAGGCGTAGTCGAAGAGGGACGCCGGCCGGCGCCGGATCACGAGCTTCGGCAACGGATAAGGTTCCCGCGAGAGCTGCAGATCGGTCTGCTCGAGATGATTGAGATAGAGATGGCAGTCGCCACCCGTCCACACGAAATCGCCGACGCCAAGATCGCACTGTTCGGCGATCATGTGGGTGAGCAAGGCATACGAGGCGATGTTGAAAGGCACGCCGAGGAAGATATCGGCGCTGCGCTGATAAAGTTGGCACGAGAGACGTCCGTCGGCCACGTAGAACTGAAAGAACGCATGGCAGGGCATCAGCGCCATCTGGGAAAGTTCGCCGACGTTCCAGGCGCTCACGATGATTCGACGCGAATCGGGCTGGGTACGCAGTTGCTTGAGCACCTCGGAGATCTGGTCGATCGATCCGCCGTCGGGCGTAGGCCATGATCGCCACTGCTTGCCGTAGACCGGTCCAAGCTCGCCGTTGGCATCAGCCCACTCATCCCAGATACTGACGCCGTTCTCGCGCAGATAAGCCGTGTTGGTCTCACCGCGCAGAAACCAAAGCAACTCATGCACCACCGACTTCAGATGGATTTTTTTGGTGGTGACGAGCGGAAACCCCTCGCGCAGATCGAAGCGCATTTGGTGACCGAACACCGAGAGCGTACCGGTACCCGTGCGGTCGGTCTTGCGAGTCCCGTGCTCACGCACGTGACGCATGAAGTCGAGATACTGCTTCATGCGGTGATTTTTTCGGTGGAGCGATTGCCCGACGGCTCGCCCCGACGATACGCGAGCACCATCAGGGCGATACCCGCGAGCAGCATCGGCAAGGTGAGCAGATGGCCCATGGTGAGCCAACCGCCGGCGAGATACCCGATGTGCGCATCGGGGAGTCGCCAGAATTCGACTGTCAGCCTGCCGGTCGCATACATGATCAAGAAAAGCCCCGAAGGCGCGAGCCGCGGTCGATCTTTGGCGGTGAACCACCACAGCACGATGGCGAGCAAGAGACCCTCGAGCAGCGCTTCGTAAAGTTGCGTCGGATGTCGTGCGACCCCATCGACCATCATGGCCCACGGCACATCACCGGGTCTGCCCCACAACTCGCCGTTGATGAAGTTACCGACGCGAACCGACAGGATGCCGAGGCCGGGTAGTGCCGCTGCGAAATCGAAGACGTCTGCCACATGTCGTTTACGGCGGATCGCGAACACCGCGAGGGCGACGAGCACGCCGATGAGACCGCCGTGGAACGACATACCGCCCTCGGTGATGCGCAACGGGTACCAAGGGTCCTCAGCCCAATAACCGAGACCGTAAAAGAAGACATAGCCGATACGACCACCGAGGATGACGCCGAGCATGGCGTAGAAGAGGAAGTCGTCGACGTCGACCGCTGTCCAACGTGAGCCCGGCCGTGATGCGCGGCGACGACCGAGCCACCACGCCGCCGCAAAAGCGACCAGGTAAGTGATGCCGTACCAGCGCACCTTGAGCGGGCCAATTTCGAGCGCGACGGGATCGAAGCCGGGGTAGTCGATCATCGAGGATGATTTTAGCGGCTAGCCACGCGTCACGCGGCAGAAAAATGCCTTGAGGTACCGGGTCTCGGGGATCGCCGGATGGCGAGGATGGTCGGGCGACTGCCCACCCTCGTGCAGGACCTGCACGAATCGATCCACATGCCGGGCCGCACCCTGAATCGCGGCAAGAAGATCCTCGGCAGCCAGATGATGCGAACACGAGCAACTGACGAGCAAGCCGCCCGGCTCCAACACCCGCAGCGCGAGCTGGTTGAGCTTGCGATACGCCGCCTGCCCCTGCGGGAGGTCTTTGCGCCGCTTGATGAAAGCCGGCGGATCGACGATCACGGCATCGTATCGTTCACCGGCCTCGGCGAGCGCCGCCAGCACATCGAAGGCGTCTCCGCGGTGGAGAACGGCCTTGAGTGACGAATTGGCCGCCACGTTTCGCTCGGCGAACGACAACGCCGCAGCAGACGAATCCACACACGCGACCTCACGCGCTCCGCAAGCGGCGGCGGTGGCGGCCCAGCCACCCGCATAGCTGAACACGTCGAGCACGCGAGCGCTCGGGGTCATGAATCGCGGGAGCAGGCTACGATTGAACGTCTGGTCGAAGAACCAACCTGTTTTCTGGCCCCCGGCGAGCGCGACCGCGTAGGACAAGGCGCGACCGTCGGAGAGATGCTCGATCACGGCGGTCTCGTCGGGTATCGAACCCCAGGCGGCTTCGACGATGTCGGGCAAGCCTTCCAATTTGCGCGCGCCGGAATCGTTCTTCCAAAGAAGCACGGCAGGCGAAAGCACCTCTCGGATCGCCGCCTCCACCTCTGCGCGCAGGCACTCCATACCGAGCGTCGCGATCTGACCCACCACGAGGTCGCCATAGCGATCGAGTACGAGACCCGGCAACGAATCGGACTCACCGAATACCCATCGGTAATACGGACTCGGATAGAGGCTGTCACGCAGCGCAAGCGCCTGATGCAATCGCGAAGCGATCCAGCGCCGATCGATGCGCGACTCACCATCACGAGCCAGGATGCGTGCGGCGATCAAGGTCGACGGATTGAGATAACCCACCCCGAGTACATGATCGCGGTCGGTGACGATGCGCACCTGAGCGCCGGGCTCGAACGCGGTAAGCGGCGTCGCCTTCGTATCGATCTCGTTGCTGAATACCCAAAGATGACCCGCGCGCAAACGACGGTCTTCGCCGCGGCGCAGGCGCAGCTCGGGCAGAGTCGAACTGGAGTGGGAAACCAAGGGGAACGTCTCGGCGAGTGAACCGCCGCAGAGTTTAGCGGATCGGCACTTCGCCCCGGAGTGCGCGTTCACGACGAGCACTCATTTCGGCGTTTAAACCTTTAACCGCGTCGGATCCGGTGGTCACGAAGAGAAACGGGAAAATGCCGTGCAACACGCAAGCGATCCCCGCACACATCATGCGCAGCCCGAAACTGCTCGCCTGCCAAAGATGCCCGAGGTAGGTCTCTCCTACCGTGGCCGGGTGCTCGGTGAACGCGCGCAGCAATTTCATGGAGGTCAACGATAGTCCTCGCGGCGCGCAACCGGGTTTCGAAGACATGGACAAACCGGATACAAAGCGCAACAATGTTGCGTGATAATAATTTAACGCGAAACTTTTTTCTATGGATAAGCTCGACCGTAAAATTCTGGACGTCCTGCAGAAAGACGCGAGTCTGACCGCCGCCGAGATCGCCGAGCGCGTCGGACTCTCGAAAGCGCCTTGCTGGCGACGCATCCAGCGCCTGCGCGAAACGGGCGTCATCCGACGAACCGTCGCCCTGCTCGATGCCCGAGCCCTCAACGTGGGCACGACGGTGTTCGTCACGATCAAGGCCCCAAGTCACAGCGCAGCCTGGTACGAGCGTTTCGCGAAAGTCGTACGCGATCTACCAGAGGTCACGGAGTTGCATCGCATGAGCGGCGATGTCGACTATCTGCTTCGCGTCGTGGTTCCCGACATCGAGGCCTACGATGCCGTCTACAAGCGCCTCATCGGCGCTCTCGAGATGCTCGATGTCAGCGCAAGCTTCTCGCTCGAGACCATCAAGTCGACGACGGCCCTGCCCCTCTCCTACGCCCGGCTCGATTGACGTACGCTCGACTCGAGCGATGTGCGCACGGCTGCGAGCAGCGCCGCCTCACGCGCCGGGTCGAACACCGGCGCTGCATTCCAGTCGTAGGCCCAGGGATGCGCCACATCGAGCGGAGGTGGCTCGTCCCGGTAGCGCGGGATGACGTGCGCGTGCAACGCGGGCTCAAGATTGCCGAACATGGCGTAGTTGATCCGCAGGGCGCCCGTCGCGGCGAGCAAGGCATCGCCAAGCCGGCTCATGTCCGACAAAAACAGATCGCGAGCCGGGGCGGATAAATCATTGAGCGTGGGCACGACCGGGTCGGGTAACAACAAGGCGTAGCCACGCAAAAACTGACGCTCACCGAACACGGCCCAGCCCGAGGGCATCTGGACAATCACGGTCGGATCACGCCCTTCGCGCAGCGCCTCGACTCGCCGGTGAATCGCCGTCGAACCCGCAGCAGCGTTCATGCCGGACTCCGAAAGATGAAATATACGGCGCCGAGTATGCACAGGGCCGCCCAAAGATAATCGAGCTTGATCGGCTGCCGCATGTAAAACACGGCGAAGGGCACGAAGACCGTCAGCGTCACGACTTCTTGAACGATCTTCAGCTGCGCCAGAGACAACTCCGTGTAACCGATACGGTTGGCAGGAACCTGCAGGAGGTACTCGAACAGCGCGATGCCCCAACTGACGAGGGCGGCGATCCACCACGGCTTGTCGTTCAGATTTTTGAGATGGGCATACCAGGCGAACGTCATGAAAACGTTGGACAGCACGAGCAACCCCACTGTCGTCGCGATCACAGGCATAGGCTCACTCCGTCTCAACACCGAGTGTCCGCAAGGTACTGACGGTCGTATTGTGGCCGGCATGGACGATGCCGTGCCAGCCCCGCACACGGACCGCCTCGATGTTCTCGAGACGATCATCGATGAAGACGGTCTCGGCGGGGTTCAATGAAAAACGCCGTTCGGTCTGCTCGTAGATGGCAGCGAGAGGCTTCATGACACCCGCCTCGAAGGACGTGACGACACCGTGCCCCAGTTCGTGCAATCGAAACCGTCGTTGCAACTCCGCCCAGTGAAGGTCACCGACGTTGGAGAGCAGGTAAACCCGATATCGGCTGCGCAAGCGCTCGGCGAGACCGAACATCTCGGGCTGCGGATCGAACATGTCGACCCAGGCTGCGGCAACGAGCTCGGGAGACGGCTGCCGGGGCGCGAGACGCGCGATGTTCGACACCAACCCCGCCCCGTCCAGTCTGCCGCTTTCGTGTTCATGCAGATCGATTCGACTCGTCACCTGCTCGAGGTGGTCTACCTCGGCGCCGTGATCACGAAGTAATTGCAGGAGCGGCCTCGGCGCCAGATGCACGAGCACCCAACCGATGTCGAACACGACATTTCGGATCGGCCGCTCAGACATGATTCGGTACCGCGTATCGCATATCGTGGCGCACGAGAACGGGTCGCCCCATCGAACCAGGAATGAGCGAGATGGCGAACGGCACGGCATCGACGCGAGTGCACAGCTCGAAATCTTCCTCAGGTGCCCAGTCCGCCTGTGGATCAAAGAACTTGGCGGCCGCCGGAGCACTTCGTAAACGATCGGGCAGATCTCCAAGGGAAAAAGACTGCCCATTCAGCGCCGCAATCATCACCTCGCGGCAAAGATCGTCTTCCTCGCAACGCTCACGGGCTTCGTGCCCCATGGCGACGATCGTGACGTCATCGGGCGAAAGGGCTCGCACCGCGGCGAGCGTGGCGGACAAATTGACGAATGCTCCCGTGAAGACATGACTGACCGCGCGCGAGGCGGCCATCAGTCCTTGGGTACCCGCATGGGTCGTATGGATGATCGTGCGGCCAACAGGCCTTGCCGCGAGCACTTCCGATGGCGAGTTGCCGCAATCGAACCCGGGCAAACGCCGTGCATGCCGCTCGCCGACGAGCAACCACGCCGGATGCCGGCTCTTGAAGGCCTGTGCTTCCTCGACACCCTCGACCGGAACGATCGCCTCGGCACCGGCTGCGAGCGCGTACGCTTGCAGCGAACAGGCCCGGAACACGTCTATGACGATCGCCACGCCTCGCGCCGAGGCTGCACCCGCCACGAAATCGGCGGCGTGGATACGCATTAGTAATCGAGCCGCATCACGCTGCCGCGGTCACCGGGCGTGAGATTGACCGACACCACCGTCGCGCGCGGGAAGAAGTTGAACTCCGACGCGCTCGCCCAGGTGTACGCGCCCATGGCGCGCCCGACGATGAGATCTCCGGAATCGAGCTCGGGTAACAAAATATTCTCGGTGATGACATCGATGCTGTCGCAAGTCGGACCCGCAAGCACAGCCGGTTCGCGACGCTTGCCCATTTTCAACGACTCGAGCGGATAGCGCGCGTGGTCGAACAGTTGCCCGCTGAACGAACCATAGAGTCCGTCGTCGAGGTAATACCACCATCGCCCTTCGCGCCGCGCACGACCCATGACGCTCGCCACGCCGATCGCGCTCGGCCCCGCGATATAGCGCCCGGGCTCGGCGATGATGCGCACGCGCTTCGGCAGCTTGGCGAGCGCGGCTCGGATCGGCTTGCAGAAGTAACCGATGGTCGGCGCCTTCGCGGCGTAATCGATGGGAAAACCGCCGCCGATGTCGAGGGTGTCGCAAGGGCCGAGTCGTTCGCGACGCGCCGCCGCGAGCAGCCTCGCGCACGCCTCGATGGCCTCGACATGCTTGCCGGGATCGGGCGCTTGCGAGCCGACGTGGAAGGACAAGCCACGAACTTTCACGCCGAGGTCTCGCGCTCGCCTCGCAAGCGCGAGCAAAGATTCGGGATCGCAGCCGAACTTGCGCGAGAGATCGGAGACGGCGCCCGGGCTGCGGAACGACACGCGCAGCAAAACTTCGGCGGCCTGGGTATATGGCTCGAACTTGCGTAGCTCGTCCGGATTGTCGGCGACGAACACCTTCACGCCACGCTTGAGCGCATCGCGAATGTCGGCGTCGCGCTTGATGGGATGGGTATGGATGCAGCGATCAGGATCGACACCCATCCGCGCCACGAGCTCGACCTCGCCCGTGGTCGCAAGGTCGAGAAATCCGCCCTCTTCGAGAACCGTGCGAACCACGGCCGGATGAGGCAACGGCTTGAGCGCGTAATGCAGATCGACGCCCGGCAGCGCACGATGCAGCTCGCGATACTGGCGACGCACGCGCTCGCAGTCGACGATCAGCAGTGGCGAGCCGAACTCGCGTACGAGACGGCGGATCTCGCGCGGCTGAAACGGATCGATCAACGAGGATTTACGGCTCGGACTCATCGGCAATGACTCGCTCTGGATGAAAGGACAACGCTGCGATCAAAGAAAGGTCGCTGCAGCTCGGGAGAGACGATCGCGCACGGCATCCCACTGTGGGGACTCCGGCACGGACTCGACGAGGATACGTGAGGCACCGAGCTTGTCGAGCCGACGCAGCTCG
>JBIJCL010000044.1:0-10338 GCA_044344725.1 Steroidobacteraceae bacterium
AGACGCACCATACGGCCTTTGTTGATGGAATAGGCCCGCTCGGTGCAGTTGGCGAGCATCGAGATAATCCATCGCACCATCGCGAGATCGAGCTGAGGGCGCAAGATCAGCGGGGCGTGGCGCATGAAAAGCCATCGTACGGCCTTCATCGGGATACCGGGTGCGGCCCAAGGCGAGGCGTAGCCCGGAGAGATCTCTCCGGCATTGGCGAAGCTGGTTTCCATACCCGGTCCCGGTTGACGATCGATGACCGTGATCTCATGGCCCGCTGAAGACAGATACCACGCCGATGTCACGCCGATGACACCGCTGCCGAGAATCGCGATTTTCATGCGACTTTTTTGGAAGGACCCGCTGCCGAAGGGGGCGGGGTAATGATGTTATTCTTCTCCACGCGAAAATTATAAAACAACTGAAAGTTCCACGATGTCTGCCCCCCGTATCTCGTCTTCAGTCGTTCACGACCATGTGTTCAGCGACGGCAATCCGATCGCCGAGCGAAGTACGCGAGTCGTGATGTGGATCACCATCGTGATGATGGTGATCGAGATTGCCGGGGGTTGGTGGCTCAACTCCATGGCTCTGCTTGCCGACGGGTGGCATATGAGCTCGCACGCTCTGGCCATCGGGTTGTCGGCGATCGCCTACGCGGCCGCAAGACGACTTTCATCCGATCGTCGTTTTGCGTTCGGCACCTGGAAGATCGAAATCCTTGGGGGTTTCGCGAGTGCGATTTTCCTGCTCGGTGTAGCGGTGATGATGTTGGGCAGTTCGGTCGAGCGAATGCTTTTTCCGCAGGTAATTCAATATCGCGAGGCGATCGTGATAGCGGTGCTCGGATTAGCGGTGAATATTGTCTGTGCCTGGATCCTCGGGAAAGCCCATCATCATGATCATGGCCACTCCCATGATCACGCCGGCGGGCACGGCCACGCTCGACATGATGATCTCAATCTGAAATCCGCCTATTTGCATGTGATCGCCGATGCCACGACGTCGGTTCTGGCTATCGCAGCCTTGCTCGGCGGTTGGATTTACGGATGGTCATGGATGGATCCGCTCACCGGAATCGTGGGCGCGATTTTGGTCGCAATATGGGCGAAGGGCTTGATCGTCGACACCAGCAGGGTGTTGCTGGATCGTGAAATGGACCACCCCGTCGTCGATGAAATTCGGCAAGTGATCGAAGAGGCGCCCGAGACGACCGATGAGAAAATCACCGATCTTCACGTATGGCGCGTCGGGAGGGGCAAGTACTCCTGCGCGATCGCCATCGTCACCGGCAATCTCGAGTTGACCCCCGACATGGTTCGTCAGCGATTGTCGGTGCACGAGGAGATCGTGCACTCGACCATTGAGATTAACCATCGTTGATAGGAACGCGGAGGCATGAGCGCTCGCGCTCCGTTTGCCTCATTCGCGCTCTTCCCCGCGTTGCTCGCGGCCGCCGTGATCGGTGCCATCGCGATGACATCGCACACAGTTGTGCAGTCGCGTGATGCCTTCCTCGGCATGTTCTCGAGCCAGTCGGTCGAGTGAATGTTCGTGGCATCCCGTGCACGTGTATTTTCGGAAGTCGTTGGTGGTATGGCAGGTTTTACACGTCGCATCGTGCGGAGAGACGAGTGGGAAAAGCTTTCGGTGATCGTATGTCGCGGGTACCCAAGCCTCGGTCGTATGGCATGCCCCGCAACGCTTGCTGACGGAGGGGTGTAGCCGATCGGTCGGCGCTTGATGACAACTCGAGCATTCCGCCCGAGAGGCCGCGCTCAACATGCCATGATCAAATCGCGGGGTGGCACTCGTTGACTCGCGAGTCAGATGGGCCGTGTGACAGTTCGTGCAGTTGCTTCGGGCCATCTCGCGATGCATCGTCAGCAACGCCGAGCCTGGACGGATCTTTCCGTTTGCCTCCACGGGCTCCGAACGATTGAAGTCATGGCAGGCGGTGCAGCGCTCTGTCGGCGTGCCGAAGAACGGTTTGTGGCACGCAAAGCAGTCTTGAGCCACGGCGCGATGCCCCGGCGTGGCATGCCCTGGAGCGATCCAGATGTCTGCGGCGTAGAACGTCAGGGCACCAATTGCGAGCAGTACCGTCAGTACCAGAGACAGTACGCGGCGACTCATTTCCAATTCCAGAAGAGCAGGATGCTCACGATATGACCCAGGGCCGTCACTGCAAAGGTCAAGAAAATCGGGATGTGAATTGTTCGCCAGCGATTCATGATGCGCATCGTGGCGAGATCGCTGAATAGACGGTCTTCAATGTCTTTCGCCCCAACTCCCGCAGCGTCAAGCGCCCGTCGTCGCCCAGCAATGTCTTCGCGGGTACTCGTCAGCAAGAACTTCCCCGTCAACCCGCTCAAGACGTTGATGCCCATCGCAGCCGTGGCAATCCAGGGAAGTACGGCCTCGAAATGGACGCCCGCATGCACGAGTACGAGGGATGCACCGACCCATGCCACCCACTCGTGCACTTTGAGCAGGCCGCGTGGTGTGCCGATCGAGATCTTTCCTCTCTTGCGGAGCGAGTAGCTCAGAGAAATCAAGATAAGCATTGTCCCGGGGATCCCGAGGTAACGACCGACGCTTGTTAGTCCAGCGGCGTGCAGCGCAGCGTCGAGAGCGATGGTGGCGACGGCGAAAGCGAGACAGATTCCGCCAAACGGAAGGATTCGCCTAAGCAGAAGCCGGAACGACATCGGCCCATTTTTTCAAAGTGAGGTGATTGGTGATCTAGGGATTTTCCGAGGGCGAGAGGTCGCTCAGGATATCCACCGCGTGATCGGCGGCGTCTTGGAAGGGCTCGATAACCAAATCGGCTCCTGCCTCGAGCATCGCGGTCACCTCATCGGGTTCGTGTGACGTCACCGCTATTTTCCCTTTGAAGGCAGATGTTCGCGCAATTTGTATCAGTGTGGTGCGCGCGTCTTCATGACTGAGGCCCGTGGGGTGCGTGGAGACCGTGGAGACGATCCATTTCGCGTGTTCTAGGGGAAGCTCCGCGATGAACTCTGGGTCTGTGGTGTCGCCAAACTTCGCCTCAAGACCCAGCGTGCGCCAGCGATTGACGGCTGCGGGGTCGAAGTCGATGCCGAGAGACCGGATGCCGCGTTGCTGAAGACGAAGTCCGATGGCAGTTCCCAGACGTCCGAGTCCGAAGAGAATGATTTGATATTGGGTTTTCACCTGCATCGTCGGTTCATACGGTTCACGCGGAGTCCCCGCGCGTTCGAATCTTCCGAGTAAGGGTTCACAAAACGAATAAAGTTGATGCGAGTAGGTGATCATGTAGGTAGACGCCGCGATCGTCACGAGGCCTACCAGAGTCACTAGCCCGAGCGTCTCAGAGTCGACGTGACCGAGGCTCGCACCCATTGCGACGAATATGAGCGAGAACTCACTGATCTGGGCGAGGGTGAGGCCGGCGAGAAATCCGGTTCGCTTTCGGTAACCCATCGCTCCCATGATCGCCAGCACGATAAGCGGTTTTATGAGCAAGACGAAAAGAGAGAAAATCACGGCGTAGATCGCGTTGCTGCCAAGTATGGAAAGATCGATCGTCGCGCCGAGGGCAATGAAGAAAAATAGGAGCAAAAAGTCTCGGAGCGGCGCGAGCCGCGCGGCGATGGTTTCGCGATAGGGCGTTGAGGCGAGGGCGACACCGGCAAGCAGTCCGCCAACTTCTTTTCCGAGACCCGTTGCAGCGCCCACCGCAGCGAAGATGGCTGCGAGTGCGATGGCGGAAACGACTAGCAGCTCGGGTGCGACAGCGAGCTTCTCGGTCAGAGGGGTCGCGACGTAGCGTACGAAACCCACGACGAAAAGGACCAACAAGGCTCCTGAAATCAGTACGGAGGCGACCGTATTGTTCCCATGCCCGTCAGCGCCTGCACTGATGCCGATGGCCGCGAGAGCGATCATCGCGAGGACGACGATCAGGTCTTGCACGATCAAGATACCGAGAGCGATTTTTCCGTGCAGCGAGTCGATCTCGCGTTTGTCCGAAAGGAGCTTGACGATGATGATAGTGGAAGAAAACGCAAGCGCCGCTGAGACGTATAGATTGGACAGGCGATCGAGACCGAGGGCGACGCCGATCGCATAACCGACGAGCGCGGTAAACGCTACTTGACCGAGGCCGGTTAGCAGCGACACCGTGCCTAGAGAGCGGATCAGATCGAGATCCAGTTTGATGCCCACGAGGAACAACAACATCACGATTCCGAGCTCGGAGAGGAGAGTGATCTCGGCATCTGAATGAACGAGATCGAGGACGGAGGGTCCCGCGAGCAGACCGACGATGATGAAGCTGACGATCAGCGGTTGTCGCAGCATCAGGCCGAAGAAGCCGATCGCCGCCGCGAGTGCGAGAAGGACGGCGATCTCGCCGAATGTCGAGCCGATGGCAGCGTCCATGAATCAACCTGAAACCATCGGCCTATGATAGGGTCCTGCAGGAGCTTTTCAATGCGGATTAGCCGCAATACCAGCCTATGGACTACCTGTATTCTTTGCTAATTCCGTTCGGAATTTTTTGGTTAGTATTGGCGATCCGCCCGTACGATCGGATGGTATGGGCGGCCGAGAATCTACTGACCGTCGCGACGGTCATCGCGTTGATTTCCACTTATCCGTCGTGGCCGCTCAGTGATCTTTCATACAGTCTGATCGTCGCATTTCTGGTACTTCACACCATCGGCGGTCACTACACGTATGTCCGAGTGCCCTACGACGACGTCACGGACGCGATCGTCGGTGTGAGGCCGTCCAAGGCGTTCGGCTGGGTTCGAAATCATTACGACAGGGTGGTGCATTTCGCATACGGTCTGTTGGTCGCGTACCCGTTATTCGAGCTCCTCGAGTCCTACGCGCAGCCGATCGGCACCTGGAGCTACGTGCTGTCACCGGCCTTGATCATGGCGACGAGCATGATCTTCGAGGTGCTCGAGTGGTGGATGACCGAGCTGTTGGGCGGTGGACAGGGCGCCGCTTATATCGGCGCTCAAGGAGATGAGTGGGATGCGCAAAAAGACATGGGGCTCGCTGCGCTCGGATCAATCATCGCGATGATCGCGACGGGCAGTTTGGGTTGAGCGCCCCCATCAAAAGTCCGTGCGCTGCAGCAAGGCCGCAACGCACGGACGTGTCGTCAGGGTCCGACTGATTACTGCGCAATGGCCTCTACGGCGATGTCGATCCGCACGTCATCGCCGACGAACGGGGCGTACTTGCCTGCGCTGAACTCCGAGCGCTTGATGACCGTATAGGCATTGGCCCCAATCGCCGGCTTCTTCACCATTGGGTGCTCCATAGCGGTGAAGGACGTGACCGTCAGCGTGACAGGCTTCGTGACACCCTTGATGGTCAGTAGGCCCTCGATGCTCGAGGGTTTGTCGCCTTCGAACAGCACTCGGGTGGATTTGAAGGTGGCCGTCGGAAACTTCGCGGTATCGAGGAAGTCTTCCGCGCGCAGGTGCTCATCAAAATCGGCGAGACCAGTGTTCACCGTCGTCATGTCGATCGTGATGTCCGCCTGACCCGTTTTGGCTTTGGCATCGAAGGTCACGGTGCCCGTGGTTTTTCGGAAGCTGCTCAATTGGGTGGACAGTCCGAAGTGCGAGTATGAAAAGCGAGGGTAGGTGTGCGTCGGATCTACCTGGTAGGTGACGGGGGCTGCGATGGCGTGACTCGCCAAAGCGACGAACAGGGAAGCGGTCAAAGTGAGTTTTTTAAACAGGGACATGATGACTCCTTGAGATTTTCAGGTATGAAATTACTTGAGGGTTAAAGAAAGATTGACGGTGACGTCGTTCGCGACGACATCGAATTTCGACCACATGCCCTCGCCGATGCCGTAATCGGCCCGACGAATGACGAAGCTGCCTGTCAAAACCCCGCGAGGCGAGAGCTTGAGCGGTGCTTTGAGTTCACGGGTGCGACCTTTTATCGTCAGCTTGCCTGTGGCTTCGAGCTGCCCAGGGGCGGTCTTCTTGAGAGTCTCGAGAACGAACGTAGCAGTGGGGTAGCCCGCGACGTTGAACCACGATTTACCGACGACCTCTTCGTCGGCCTCGCTCGACCCGGTGTCGATGCTCGAAAGATCGATCACGACACGCGCGCGAGTACCCTCGGTCTTGCTCGGATCGAGCTGCACGTCGACCGAAAATTTCTTGAAGCGGCCATCCATCGCTACGCCCATTTGCGAATACCGGAAAGTCACCGAGCTCGCGGCAGGGACGATGCTGGTGTAGGGCTGGGCCTCGACGCGGGTCGACACAAGAAGAGTCACGGCGAGCAAAGAAATTAGATACTTCATGAGGGCTCAGCTCCGATTGTTTACGGTCATTCGTTTGAGGGTGTCGTCCTTCAGGACGAAGTGATGCCAGAGCGCAGCCACCACGTGTCCGCTCAAGGTGAGCATGAGCGCGACGTTCAGGCCCTCATGAACCTCTTGCAGCAGGTCACCGAGCTCTTTGTCGCGAGACAGGAGGTCGGGTATCGGTAGCACGCCAAACCAAACGGTCTGGAATCCCTTTGCGGAACTCATCAGCCAGCCACTCAGCGGGATGAGCACCATCAACCCATACAGGAGGCCGTGAGCGGCGCGCGCGATGCTCTTAACCAAGGGGGACAGAGTCGCCGGTGCGGGCGGTGCAGGGTGCGCAACGCGCCAGGCGAGTCGGAGCCACACCAGCAAGAACACGGTGACGCCGAACCATTTGTGCCAGGAGTACAGCTCCAATTTTTGAGGTGAGAGCGGCAGCTCATGCATATAGAGACCGAGTGCGAGCAGTCCGATGATCAGGATGCTCATCAGCCAGTGCAGGGTCTTGGCAACAGGGTGGTAGCTCGTGCTCATGCGCGCCCTCGAACTCGAAAAAGGTAGCCATCCATGGCAAGAACGAATTCGCTGATTCCGCGATGGAACGCCATACGTTCCGCGTCCGGGCCCGCAGCGCCGAGCGCCGTGAACAAGGGTAGTAAGTGCTCGTCGCGTGGATGGGCGCGGATACCGTCGGGTTGTTCTCGTCGGTAGTTCAATAAATCATCGACCGCCTGCGCGCCGATGCGGTTTTCGATCCAATCGGAAAATCGCTTCGCGTAGTCTGCGTCGATGCCGCCCCGTTGCGTTGCCGTATGCCAATCGCGCAGGTTGTGCGTGATATTGCCGGAGCCGATCACCAGAAACCCGCGTTGAAGCAGAGGGGACAGCGCACGCCCGATTGCATAAGCGAACGCTGGTCCTTCGTGGTGTTGGATGGACAACGGTACGATGGGAATATCCGCGTCGGGGAACATATGACGCAGCGGTACCCATGCACCATGGTCGAGTCCGCGGGTCTCATCGAGGGCGACCGGTAGGCCCGCCGAGCGAAGCGCTTCGGCGACCTCGACGGCGGCCGTGGGGCAGCCGGTCGCCGGGTAATTCAAATCATAGAGTCGACGCTCGAAGCCATTGAAATCGTGGATCGTCGGCAAAGTAGTCGCCGACCCAACTGTGGGAATGGGCGTTTCCCAATGTGGGCTCACGATCACGATGACTCGGGGCCGCGTCAGTTTGCCCGCGATCGTGCGAAGGGCAGCGCCGGCTGCGCCAGGGTGCAGCGCGAACATCGGCGAGCCGTGAGGAACGAATAGGGCGGGTTGAGCGCTCATGGGTGCGAACGTTAAGGCCTGACGGGGTGTAGAAAAACACCCAAGTGCGCACTAATTTGTTGCATTATTAGCAACAATGAACAAGCTCAACGCCATGCAGACGTTCGTCCGGGTCGCCGAGGCGGGCAGTTTTTCGGCGGTCGCCGAGCAACTGCAGTTGGCTCGATCGATCGTCACTCGGCAGATCGCCGCCCTCGAGAAAGATCTCGGCGTGAAGTTGATCACGCGTAGTACACGCCGACTTGCTCTCACGACGGCGGGTGCCGCCTATCTCGAGAAGTGTCGAGTGATCCTGAACCTTGTCGATGCTGCCGAGGCGGGTCTTGCGGAGGAGAGGGCCGACCTCCGAGGTGTGCTTCGACTTGGATTGCCGCTGAGTTTCGGTTTGCAGGTGCTCGGACCCGCATTGCTTGATTTTGCCGCGCAGCATCCGCAGGTTGAGTTGGTACTCGATCTTTCCGATGAGCGATCGAATCTCATCGAAGAGGGCCTCGATCTGTCCATACGAGTAACGTCCTCGTTGCAGCCGGGCGATGTCGTGCGTCAGCTCGGAACTTGCCGATTAATGACGCTCGCCGCGCCAAGCTACGTTGCTCAGCATGGCGTTCCTCGGCATCCCTCGGAATTACGGCATCACGAATGTTTGATCTATGCCAGTGATCCCACGCCCGCGAGTTGGATTTACCGGGAGGGGGATCGCGAGCACCGCGTACCCGTGCGTGGTCATATCATCGCCAACAACGGCGTGCTGCTCGCAGAGGCCTGTGTCCGAGGTATGGGAATCGCGCGTCAACCCGATTTCATCGCATCGCCCTATCTCGAGCGAGGGTTACTGCGGGAGGTACTCGAAGATTTCGAGATCACTCCGCTCGGGGTTTATGCCGTGCTACCGGGAAATCGATATGTATCGCATCGGGTGAGGGTGTTGATCGAGCACCTTGCCGCGTCGTTGGTGGGGCAGGGGTCGACGGTGCCAAATCGCTCCGCGAAGAACTCTGGCTCAACGACGACCCATGGGCGGCAGCGTAAAGTCGAACATCACCGCAAGCGCGCGCAAGCCGGTCGTCGTCAGCGCGCAGGCCGTCATCGCCCACCATGATGGGACGTCGAGACTCGCAAAAATCGTATAACTGAGGCCGCCCATCGCCGCGCAGATGGCGTACGGCCGATGATCTCGAAAGAGTTCGGGAATCTCGTTACATACCAAGTCTCGAAGAACGCCTCCGAAGGTGCCGGTGATCACGCCCATCATGATCGCGACGACCGGGGGTTGTCCCATGATCCAGGACAAGTGAGTTCCGGTTGCGCAGAAGAGTCCGAGGCCGATCGCATCGGGAATTTGCAGCCAGCGTTGTCCGCGTTCCAGGCGCTGCAGGCTCACGAGCGCTGCGCACCCGATGCTGATTGCGAGAACACCGAGCAGCACGATCTGGTGGTCTACCCAAAAAAATGGACGGCGATCGAGCAGGACATCGCGCAGGGTTCCGCCACCGAAGGCTGCGAGGAACCCGCAGGCGCAAATGCCGACGATATCCATGCGCTTGCGCAGCGCGCTCAGCACCCCCGAGATTGCGAAGGCGATCGTGGCGATGAACTCCAAGGTGAAAATCGAGTTCTGACTTAGGGCGACGAGCGGTTCCATGGAGTTTCTTGTGAAAGCGGATATCGGTTAGGCGATGAGTGCGGATGAGATCCACTATAAGGGTTTTTACTTAGACTATCGATGATGGCTATGTGAGCGATAGATACTTTCGTCTGGACGCATCTGCTGAGAAGTTTGAAACTGCGTGAAACACCGGAGAGCCAGCTCATGAAACCGAAAAAATCCATTCCGCCAAAAGTCGATATCGGAATTTCCGAAAGCGATCGAAAGAAGATAGCCAAGGGTTTGTCGGCGTTGCTAGCGGACAGCTACACGCTGTACATGATGACGCATAACTTTCATTGGAACGTCACTGGGCCGCAGTTCAACAGTCTCCATGCCATGTTCATGACTCAATACACCGAGCAGTGGAATGCGCTCGATGTCATCGCCGAGCGCATTCGTGCCTTGGGTTTTCCCGCGCCAGGTACGTATCGCGAGTTCGTCAAGCTGGCATCGATCGCCGAGGTTGAAGGCGTACCGAAAGCGGACGACATGATTCGACATCTCGTCGCAGCGCAGGAGGCGACCGCTCGCACGGCTCGCAAGTTGTTTCCTCTGGTTGAGGTGGCCAAGGACCAGCCGACAGCAGATGTTCTCACTCAGCGCATCGATGTGCACGAAAAGACAGCGTGGATGCTTCGCAGTTTGCTCGAGTACTGACCAAGATCATCCGGCTGTCGTGAGAGGCGACAGACCTTCCCATGCCCGTTGCATGAACCAATAGGCGGCGATGGCTCCGCCTGCATAGGCAGCGACCGTCCGTGTTTTTTCTTTGTATGGCGCGATCGAGAGCAGATGGTTTCCGCGTACGAGTGCCGCGCTCCCTTTTTGGAGCATTACACCCATTGAAGCGACGGCGAGGACGAATACGATCTGACCTGCTTCGACCCCGATATTGAACATCAGCAGCGCCGAGAGCTCGTCGTTTTTCGGTAGGCCGACTTCGCGAAGATAACCGGCAAAGCCAAAGCCATGCAGGAGTCCAAATAGAGTCGAGACCATCACCGGATGGCGAAGGGTCAGCGTGGTACGTT
>JBIJCL010000046.1:0-10299 GCA_044344725.1 Steroidobacteraceae bacterium
TCAACGTTTCGGCTGATCAGGTCGGATCGAGTTCGATGAGTTCATATCCCGTCCCGCGTACCGATCGTATTTCGATCCCGCACCGGTCTGATCGTTCGAGTTTTCGTCGAAGGTTGCTCACGTGGGTGTCGATGCTGCGATCGTAGAGAGTGAGTTTTCGTCCGAGCGCTCGCTCCGTCAGGGCACGTCGTTCGACGGGCTGTCCTTTCCCCTCTGCAAGCAACTGGAGAATGCGGAACTCGGCACCTGTCAGGTCGAGAGGTTGCCCATCGATCGAGGCGCGGCGTCGCTTGAAATCGAGACTCAGATGGCCGAGCGTCAGTGAGGATTCGGAGCCTGGAGTCTCGGGCCCTGGGGAGGTGCGTCGCAAGATCGCCCGAACACGAGCGGTCAACTCTCGCGGATCGAAAGGTTTGGCGAGGTAATCGTCTGCGCCGAGTTCGAGCCCGAGAATTCGGTCGATCGCTTCGCCTCGTGCGGTGAGCATGATGACGGGCAGGCGAGGCCTGAGTTGTCGGATATCCCTCAGGGTGTCGAAGCCACTGCGTCCCGGAAGCATGACGTCGAGTATCACGAGGTCGATCGTGCTTCGGGAAAGTTCGGCGATGGCGGTAGAGTCGTTGGTGGCGAGGGCGATCTCGAAGCCCTCCCGAACCATGAACTCCCCCAGCATCGAGGAGAGATCATGATCATCGTCGACGAGCAGAATGCGAGAAGTCATCGAAGGTAATGCTGCGACGAAGCCGTTCATTTGTCAGCCCGTACTCGATTGCTTCACAGAACTTTGCAGACCGTTTTCGCATCTTTTCGTTCTGCCGCGGTCGAAGTGGGAGAAAATACACCCATTACGGACGTCTCATCGGAGAACACATCATGAGAAACACATTATCCATCGCGGCTCTCGTTGCCTTGCTGAGCTCGGTGAGCGCCTACGCCCAAATGCCGCCACCACCGCCCGATGCGCCGGCTGCCCGAGCAGAGGGTCCGGGTATCGAGCGTCGAGAGGTGCGACGAATCATCGTTCGTGGAGATCAGGACGGACCGCGCCCCATGATTCGCATGGAACGGGCGGGTGGCGATCTCATGGGCGCCTATGGTCTCGATCCTCGGATGATCTTGAGGATGGCCGATGAGCTCGAGCTCACGCCGCAGCAGCGCGGCAAGATGACCGAGCTCGTAGAGACTGTGCGACCCGGCATGACCAAGATCTCCCGAGAGATCCGGGCTGAGTCGCAACGCCTCAGAAATCTCGATGCGGGCGATTCCAAGTACGCAAGTGAGAGTGCGGCGATCGCCCGAAAGATGGGTGAGCTCACGACGAGTCTCGTCCAGCAGGGCGCCGATCTTCGCGGCAAGATGTGGCAGGTGATGACGCCCGAGCAGCGCAAGCGCGCCGAGACCATGCGGGAGCGCGCACGTGAACGCGTGAACGATCGCATCGAAATTCATCGTGGCAAGCCGCGAGTTTTGATGATGCAGGAACTCGACGAGATCGGTTGATCTCCCGAAAAGCAAAAGGCCCGGAACGCATGACGTTCCGGGCCTTTTTTATGCTCTTTTTACGAGAGGCTGATCAGTTGACCATCGCCTTCAGGTTCTTGAGCGGCATCGCGCGAACCTTCTTCGAGGCCGGCTTCGCCTTGAACATCATCTTCTCGCCGGTGAAGGGGTTGATGCCCTCACGTGCCTTGGTGGCAGGCTTCTTGACGACCTTCAGCTTGGCAAGGCCCGGCAGCGTGAAGAGACCGTGCGAACGCAAGCTCTTCTTGATCTGACCGTTCAGAGAATCGAACACCGCCGCCACGTTCTTGCGGGACAGCGAGGTTTCTTTTGCGATCTGGTTGAGGATTTCCGACTTGGTCGGAGGACCACCCTTTTTCGCCATCTTGGAATACTCCTGGTTTTTTAGGTTTGCGCGTTATTTTGCGCGTTGCGAACGGTGCGAAAAATAGCATAGAGCCAAGCGCTAGCAAACACTTTTCGCAGTATTTCGGCGGAAAAAATGGCCTTTTCGTCTTGCTGTGACCAACGCCGCGTAAGGTAGCGCGCGCTCAGCGAATGAGGATCAGCAACACTTGGATGATGATTCCGGCCCACATCGGAGACAGATCGAGTCCCGCGATTGCCGGAACGGCACTTCGAATGCGCTCCAGCACCGGCTCGCAAAGCGATTCGAGCAGATCTTGAAAGGGCGATCGGACCCCCGGAGCGATCATCGAGGCGAGGGCATAGATGAAAATAGCCCAGAAATAGAGCCATAAAGCCGATCTCAGTAGTTCGATGGCCGCGGCCCATATCCAGGGCAAGGCATCGGGAAGTGCGCCGGCGAGGATCACGCTGAGTGCCGCCGTCTTGACGAGCGAGACTGCAAAGGCGGCGACGACTGAAGCGGTATCGATACGGCCGATGGCGGGCAACGCGCGGCGTAACGGCATGATGAGCCAGTTGGTCATGCGCAAAATGGCGTCGGCCACGGGATTGCGGAAGTTCGCACGGGCCCATTGCAGCATCAGCCGCAACAGGAACACGTAGAGCAGCAAAGAGAACAGGGTCTCCGAGAGAAAGAGCACGACCTGATGCACGTTTAACCCCCTTTATCGGCGTTATCGGACAGCTCTCGACCGCGACGAACCGCTGCGTACACCGCTGCGGCCACGACGGCATCGAGCCCCTGTCGTTCAAATGAGTCCAAAGCGGCTTGAGTCGTCCCACCTTTGGAGGTGACCGATGCCCGCAGTTCCGACAAGTCGGCATCGTACGTCGCCATCATGCCAGCCCCGTGCAGTGTCGCGCGCGCCAGTTGTCGTGCTGTGGATTCAGGCAGACCCTGCTGACGAGCGGCAGCAGCCAGGGCCTCCGCCAATCGGAAGAAATAGGCAGGCCCGCTCCCCGAAATCGCGGTCACGACGTCCATGAGTGCTTCGTCATCCACCCAAACGACCTCGCCCGCCGCCCCGAGAATGCCGGCTGCGCGCTCTCTCATGGCAGGGGCGACATCCGTTGGTGCGAAGAGGCCTGTTGCTCCGGCGCCCACCAGAGCGGGGCGATTGGGCATCGCTCGGATGACCGGAAGGGCAACTCCGCACCACTGTTGTAACTGGGCGACAGAAAGGCCGGCTGCAATCGAGATGACGAGCGGACGATGCTGCTCGAGTTGCGGGCGCAACACGTGTAGTACGGACGCCATATCCTGCGGCTTCACGGCGAGGATCAGCGTGTCGATGTTCGGGAACAAGGATTGACCGTCGGAGACCACTTGGACCCCGAGCTCCCGATCGAGCGTCGCGGCGGTCGATGTCGATGTTTCGGCAATTTTGACCTGAGATCGGTCGACGCCTTGTTTGAGTAGCGATTCGACCAGGGCGCGGCCCATGTGCCCACCGCCCAGCACGCCGAGGCCACGACCGAGTTCAGGTGCCGTCATGTCGGCGATTGTAGACGCTGACCGAAGAGCGCGGTGCCGATCCTGACTTGGGTAGACCCTTCGGCGACGGCCGCTTCGAGGTCGGCGCTCATGCCCATCGAGAGCGTATCGAGAGTCGCGTGATGGGCTCGTGCTTCGACGAAGAGGTGACGGAGCTCGGCGAACCAACGTCTTTGCCGCGCTGGATCGGTTTCGGCCGGTGGGATGGCCATCAGGCCGCGCAGCTGAAGACGTGGCAGGGCTGCGATCGCCTCGAGCAAGCTCGGTAGCTCTGCAGGCTGAACGCCGCCTTTGGTGTCTTCATCTCCCAGCTTGACCTGCACGCAGACCGCGAGCGGTGAGGCATGGAAGGGGCGCTGCTCCGAAAGTCTCATCGCGATTTTGAGTCGGTCGACGGTATGGACCCAGTCGAAATGCTCGGCGACGGGACGAGTCTTGTTGGACTGGAGTTGACCGATGAAGTGCCAGATCAGATGTCGGTGGCGCAGGGCGTCGATCTTGGCGAGACCCTCTTGCAAGTAGTTTTCTCCGAAGTCGCGCTGACCGAGGTCGGCGAGAGCGGCGACGGCTTCGACTGACTGCTGCTTGCTGACGGCGATGAGGGTGATGTCTCCAGCGGATCGCCCGGCTTCTCGTGCTGCGGTTTCGATGCGGCGATGCACCGCAGCCAGTCGCTCCGAAGCTGCGAGGGCACTGTCAGTCATCGACGGCTCAGACGTCGAAGACGGTGTAGCCGTCGAAGACGGGTCCGTCGACGCAGACCCGCTTCATGGCTGGGCCGGTCGGTGTCTTCACGCGTACGGCGCAACCGGCGCAGCCGCCCACGGCGCACGCCATGAATTCTTCGAGCGAGACTTGGCAAGGCACGCCAAATCGGGCTGCGACTTTGGCGGCGGCCTCCAGCATGGGGGTAGGGCCACAAGCAAAGATTTCGACCTCGCCAAGCGCCCGTTCATCGAGGGTCGATAGCCACGTCGCCGCGAGTTCGGTGACGAATCCGTCGAAGCATCCCGGGAAGCCGCTGCGACTCGCGAGGCGAGAGGGAATACCCCAACCATCGAGTAGTGGCATCGAGGCGATGACGCCATCGGGAATGCCGGGCACGAGGATGGTCGAAGGACGTGATTGAAAAGGGAACGGAATCTCCGATCCCATCAACACGAGGGGTTTCCACTCGGCTCGACGATCGGACGCGAGCGCCTCGGCGAGGAACACCATGGGCGGGATTCCGACGCCGCCGCCGATGAGTAGCGGTCGAGGACGATCGGGATTCAATTCGAAGCCGCGTCCGATGGGCCCGAGCACCGAGAGTTGATCACCGACACGGCGACGAGAGAGCGCCGCGAGACCCGGACCTACTATTTTGTAGAGGATGTCGATCCATCCCTCGCGGGGATCGGCACGCATGATCGAGAGCGGTCGTCGCATGGGGATGTCGTCATCGACCGTCAGATGCGCAAAGCTGCCTGGAAGAGCGCGCGCGGCGCACTTCGGCGCTTCGATGCGAATCACGAACTGCTCGCCGGGGAACGATTGCTGGGCGAGGACTTTGCCGTCCTCGAGACAGATACTGCCGCGATGTGCGGGATGCTGAACGCTCATCGGCGTCCTCCGGAGAGAGTGGCTTCGAGCACCGCCATGCGTACGGCGACACCGTTTCGTACTTGATCGCGAATGACCGACTGCGGACCATCGGCGACTTCGGAGGCGATCTCGACTCCGCGATTCATGGGCTGGGGATGCATGACGATCGCATCGGCCTTGGCGGCTCGCAGGCGCTCGGTGGTGAGGCCCCACTCCGCGAAATAACTCGCCTCATCGGGGATGGACAGAGCGGTCATGCGTTCTTTCTGGATACGAAGCATCATCACGACATCGCAGTTCTCGATGCCAGCCTCGAGCGACGTGAAGCGCTTGCAATCTTTGAACTCTCGCTCTTCAGGCATCAGTCCCTGGGGCGCGACGATGCGAACTTCCTCTGCGCCGAGCGCAGCGAAGGCTTGCCACGACGAGCGCGCCACGCGCGAGTGGCGGATATCGCCGACGATGGCGATTCGCAGACCTTCGATGCGCCCCTTGTGCTGACGCACGGTGAGCGCATCGAGCAGGCCTTGCGTCGGGTGCGTTTGACTGCCCGCGCCGCCCGACAGGACACTCACATGTTCCGCCACATGGGAGGCGACGAGATCGGGTACGGCGGCGTCCGCATCGCGCAACACGAACGCATCGACATGCATCGATTCGAGTGTGGCGACCGTGTCGAGCACGCTCTCTCCCTTGAGACGTGAGGAGAGTTGAACTTCGATATTGATGACGTCGGCGCCGAGTCTGCGAGCGGCGAGCTCGAAAGATACTCGTGTACGCGTCGAGGGCTCGGCGAACATCACCGCCACCGTGCGACCCGCGAGCGAATCATTGCGTGCGGCGGGCTTCGAGAGGGGGCGTGCGTAGTGCTCCGATCGCTCGAGAAGGTGACGCACGACTTGAGACGGCAAGCCCTCCAGCGTGAGCAGATGTCGCAATGAGCCGTCTGCGCGCAACTGGGCGGTGGGCGTGCGATTCGAGTCAGGCATCCGTCGTCGTCCCTCAGCGTTCGCCGGCGAGCCAGCGTTCGAGTACCACCGTCGCGGCGGCACTGTCGATCGCGCCCCGGTCATATCGTTTGCGATCACGCGTACTGCGTCGGTCGCGTAAGGCCGCCTCGGCTTCGAGCGAAGAGTAACGTTCGTCGACGAGGTGGACTGGCAACTTGAGCCGCTCGCCGAGCGACTTGGCGAAGGCCTTGGCGCGTCCGGTCATGGGGCTCGTCGTTCCGTCGACATTATACGGGCAGCCGACGACGAGCTGCCGGGCGCCGGCCTTGAACACTTCGATCTCGACGGCCCTCCATTCGATATCCGTCAATTCGGGATTCTTGCGCTCGATGGCCGGCAGGGGGCGCGCGGTGCCGGTGAGGGTATCGCCGACGGCAAGGCCGATACGCTTCATGCCGAAATCGAAGCCGATCACGACTTCGGGAACGCGAAACTCGTCTTCAGGCGTGACCGGCGACATGACTCATGCGGCCGATATCGATACCGAGCTGGCGCCATACCGCATGCCATCGATCCTCGAAGGGCATCCCGAATACGATCCGTTCATCGACGGGAAGCGAGATCCAGGCGTTGTCGTGCATTTCGCGCTCGAGCTGGCCGACTTCCCATCCTGCGTAGCCGAGAGCGACGAATGCATCGGCAGGGCCTTCTCCTCGCGCCATCGCGGCGAGGATATCTTTGGATGTCGTCACATGGATCTGTTCCGACACTGCGTGAGAGGAGTCCCATCGTCCCGTGGGGCGATGGACCACGAACCCGCGATCGCGGTGGACCGGCCCTCCGCGCAGCACGGATCGATCCGAAAGTTCCGGCCGCGCAGGCTCGAGACTCATCTGTTCGAACACCTCGCCGAGTGTCATCGGCAAGGGTTTGTTGATGACGATCCCGAGTGCGCCCTTGTCGATGCTGTGCTCGCACACGAGCGTCACGGTCTGGGAGAACTCGGGATCCGCAAGCGAGGGCATGGCGACCAGAAGATGATTGGTCAGGCTGTGTTCGCCGCTCATGCGCGATGTGCCTCGAGACGACGACGAATGGCGGCGATCAGCGCCGAGCCGATGTCGATACCGAATTGTTTATCGAGTTCACGAATGCCGGTCGGACTCGTCACGTTGATCTCGGTGACGAAATCACCGATGACATCGAGGCCGACGAACAGCATGCCTTGCTCGGCAAGGCGAGGACCGATTTGCGCGGCGAGGAATCGGTCGCGCTCGTTCAGCGGTCGGCCGACGCCGGTTGCCCCGGCGGCGAGATTTCCTCGGTTGTCGCTGCTGCTCGGAATGCGCGCCAACGCGAACGGCATGGGCTCGCCGTCGACCAGCAAAACCCGAGAATCGCCGGTGGTGACGATTTCGGGCAGATATCGTTGAACGATCGCGAATTGACTGCCGTAGCCCGTGAGGGTTTCGAATACGACATTCGCGTTCTTGTCGCCCTGCTCGATGACGAAGATCGAGCGACCGCCCATGCCATGCAGGGGCTTACAGACAATCTTCGAGTGCTCTGCCAAGAAGGCATGCATGTCGCCCATATCGCGGGTGATGAGCGTGGGCGCGCAGCATTGCGGAAACCATGCGGTATAGACCTTCTCGTTCATATCGCGCAGACCGCGCGGTCGATTGACGACCAAGGCGCCTTGGTCTTCGGCGCGTTCGAGAATGTACGTGCTGTAGATGTATTCGGTGTCGAAGGGAGGGTCCTTGCGCATCAGGATGACGTCGACATCGCCCAAGCGCATCGTCGCGGCTTCGCCGAGCTCGAACCAGCGCTTCTCATCCTTGAATACTTTGAGCGGCCGAGCGCGGCCACAGGCGACGCCATCGCGCAACCAAAGATCGCCTAGCTCGAGGTACAGAAGATCGAATCCGTCGGCCGCTGCAGCCCAGAGCATGGCGAGCGTCGAGTCCTTCGCGTATTTGATGTCGGCGATGGGGTCCATCACCACGGCGAGGGTAGGTCGGGTCATGCAAAGTCTCCTGCGAGACATTGTAGTGCGGAGAGCGCTGCAAGCCCCGCAGTTTCTGTACGCAGCACCCGAGGGCCGAGCCGGGCCGCCCGAAATCCCACCTCCAACGCCCGCTCCACCTCCGTTTCCTCGAGCCCGCCCTCGGGTCCGACGAGAAGCGCGATCTCTCGCGGCGGATCGGTGCCCGTCAGGGCGCTTGCGAGGGAGGCGCTGGCCTCGGGCAGCAAGAGTAGGCGGCAATCGACGTGTGACACCGCACTGAGCGCCAATTCGAAAGACAGCGGCGTGTCGATGATGGGCAGGGTGTTTCGACCGCTTTGCTCGCAGGCCGCAGCGGCGACGGCCTGCCAATGATGAGTGCGTTTATCTCCGCGATCGGCATCCAGCTGGACCACGCTGCGCGCCGCGGCGACCGGGATGATTCGATGAGCGCCGAGCTCCGTCGCCTTCTGGATGACGAAATCCATGCGCTCGCCACGAGCAAGCGCTTGCAGCAGGATGAGACGAAGGGGCGACTCACGCTCGATGGCCCGATGCTCGCCCACCTCGATGATCGCTTCTCGGCCGGAGAGGCGCAGGGTGGCTTGGTGTTCGCCGCCACGACCGTCGAACACCGTGAGTCGGGTGCCGTCGCGAAGCCGCAGCACTTTGGTGACGTGTTGAGCCGCCTGGTTACCCAAGGTGACGCGACGGCCTGGCTCGAGCGCTGAATCGACGTGAACCCGAATCTCCCTCATGCCGCAGCCTCTGCCCGAACGGCCAGATCAAGTCCTTCGCGCGCCACCTCGACGATGAGATCGATCTCTTCCCGCGAGATCACATAGGGCGGCATGAAGTAGATGACATTACCGAGGGGCCTCAGCAAGACGCCTCGACTGAGAGCGTGTCGATAGATGTGCAGATGACGACGCTCCCGCCAATCGAAGGCGCGGCGTGTGTGCCGGTCACGAACGAATTCGACGGCGACGATGAGGCCGCGCTGGCGTATCTCGGCGACGTTCGGGTGGTCATCGAACGCGCGTCGCGTTGCGCTGCCGAGATGGTCGGCCAGAACACGATTGGCGTTGAGGGCATCCCGTTCGCGAAAAAGCCGTAGCGATGCCAGTGCAGCGGCGCAGGCGAGAGGGTTTCCCGAGTAACTATGGGAATGCAAGAACGCATTGAGCTTTACGTATTCGTCGTAGAACGCTTCGTAGATCGATTCGCGCGTCAGAACGACCGACATCGGCAGATAACCCGCCGTGAGTCCTTTCGAAAGACAAAGAAAATCTGGAGTGATGTTCGCCTGCTCGCAGGCGAACAAAGTACCGGTTCGTCCGAAGCCGACGGCGATCTCGTCGGCGATCAGGTGAACGCCGTATCGATCACAAGCCTCGCGCACGAGCTTGAGGTAAAGCGGGTCGTGCATGCGCATGTTGCCGGCACACTGGACGAGTGGCTCGAGAATGACCGCCGCAATTTCATCGGCTTGTGCAGCGAGCACGCGCTCGAGTTCGGTTGCACGCCGACGCGCGACATCGGGCGGGCTCTCGCCGGGCTCGGCCAGGAACGCATCGGGCGAGGGAACGGTGATCACGTCCATCAAAAGTGGTCGGTAGATCGCCTTGTAAAGTTCGACGCTGCCGACGGCGAGCGCGCCCAAGGTTTCGCCGTGATAGCTGTTCGACAACGTCACGAATCGGGTTTTTCCTGGGCGCCCCGTGTTCTGCCAGAAGTGGAAACTCATCTTCACGGCGACCTCGATCGAGGCCGAGCCGCTGTCTGCAAAAAAACAACGGTTGAGACCGGGAGGCGCCAGCGTCACGAGTTCTGCGGCAAGCTGCGCAGCCGGCTCGTGCGTGAACCCGGCAAACATCACGTGCGGCAGACGTTCGAGCTGCTCGCTCACTGCGGCATTGATATCCGGGTTCGCATGACCCCAAAGATTGACCCACCATGAACTGATCGCATCGAGATAACGGCGACCGTCGTAGTCCTCGAGCCAGACGCCCTGGCCACGGCGCAGGGGCACGAGCGGCATGGTGGCCTCGTGATCCTTCATCTGCGTGCAGGGGTGCCAAACGTGCGCGAGGTCGAGGGCGCGCAACTCGGCGTTCGAGGGGTGGATCATGCGGTGATTTTGGCACGTTCCGGTGCGTGTATGATCTGGCTCAGGGGGTACTCGTCCATGAACAACGCAGCCGGAGGGCGCGAAGCGCCTCGTTACTATCCTTGGGTCGTCGCCGTGATGGGGATGCTCGCGCTCTTCCTCTCGAACGGCATGACCGCCACCGGCATCACCATCTTCGATCCCTCGCTGCTCGACGAATTCG
>JBIJCL010000312.1:0-2664 GCA_044344725.1 Steroidobacteraceae bacterium
AGGCTCGTCGCTCATCTACGCCCCTGCGGCCTTCGCAGGTCACGACGAGTTGCGCGCGCTCGCACTCGCTGCCGCCGAATTTGGTGGAGCGTATTACTCGCACCTGCGCAGCGAATCGCGCCATCTCGTCTCGGCGGTCGAAGAATTGATCGACATCGCCCGAGCGACGCGTACGCATGCCGAGATCTGGCACTTCAAGGCGGCGGGTCGCGACAACTGGCCGCTGCTCGCCTCAGCCATCGATCGCATCGAGGCTGCTCGCGCAGAGGGTCTCGATGTCGGAGCGAATGTTTATCCTTATCTTGCCGGCGCGTCGGGCTTCGATGCGGCGATGCCGCCTTGGGTGCAGGAGGGCGGCCACGCGCAATGGTTGGAACGACTGCGCGATCCCGATATTCGGCAGCAAGTCATCAAAGAAATCGAGAGAATGCAGCCGGAGTGGGAGAGTTTGTATGCCGCGGCAGGTTCGGCCGAGAACGTACGACTCCTCGGATTCCGGCATGCGGCCTTGCAGGAGTATTGCGGACTCACTCTCGCCGAGGTGGCAAATAAAAGAGGCCGGACCGCCGCGGAGACCATCGTCGATCTCGTGCTCGAGGACGACAGCCGCGTACACGCCGCGTATTTCATGATGTCGGAGGACAACCTCCGGCGCTTGATCGCCCTGCCTTGGGTTGGCATCTGCTCCGACGAAGAGGCGTTGGCGCCGCGCGGCGCGTTCCTGCAGCACTCGCCGCACCCGCGGGCCTACGGCGCGTTCGCAAGATTCCTGGGGCACTACGTGCGTGACGAGGGGTTGCTCGGTCTTGCCGAGGCGATCCGTCGACTGACGAGTTTGCCCGCGGGCAATTTCAGGTTGGCCGACCGCGGCGTGCTTCGCGCCGGCGCGTACGCCGATGTGGTGGTGTTCGATCCCGAGCAAGTGCGAGATCTTGCGACGTATGCGCGCCCTCACCAGTTTGCCGCAGGCATGCGGCATGTGGTGATCAACGGACAACTCGCGCTGCGCGACGGGGCGCCGACGGGCGCGCGTCCCGGCCGGTTCGTACGCGGACCGGGCGCTCAGCGAAACTTGTCGGGTCTCAGTACTTCGACGTCCACCACCCACATCACGATGGCGTAGTGCTCGTAGTACTTCTCGCGTAGACGTGCGAGCACGCGTTCGGCGAGCGGGGTGTCGCAGACGATCTCGACCCTGATGTTGCTGCTGTGCCCCCAATGCGAGGCGCGCAAACCCTTATCACCGCGACCGCGGGCGTCGCTGATCGTGTAACCGGCGACGCCGAGCGATTCGATCTCGCGCACGAGATCGCGCTCGAGGTTCGATTCGGTGATCACGGTCAATAATTTTCGATGGGCTTCGGCAACGCCGGTCATGACGGAGTCCTCAGTAGCCACTCGGCCGCCTGCTGATAAAGCGGGATGCCGACGAGGATGTTGAAGGGGAAAGTGATGGCGAGCGCAGCGGTCAAAGAAAGCGCCGGGTTCGCCTCGGGCACCGCGGAGCGCATGGCCGCCGGTGCGGCGATGTACGAGGCGCTCGCAGCGAGCGTCGCGAGCAGAATGGCGCCGCCCACCGAAAGCCCCATGAGCACGGCGAAGCCTAGACCGATCATCGCGAACATCGGCGGGATCAAAAGTGCGAACGCGCCCATGAAGAGACCGTGTTTGCGGAAGCCGCCGAGATGATCCGCGGCGATGAGGCCCATCTCGAGAAGGAAGACGGCGAGGATGCCCTTGAAGAGGTCAAAGAATAGCGGCGCGACCGGTTCGAGCCCTTCGGCGCCCGCCGCCCAACCGATGGCGAGCCCGCCGAGCAGCAGCAACACACTCCGGCCGAGCAGGACCTCGTGGGCGATCTCCCCCCAGGGTGTCCCGGCCTTGACCCCCCGGGCGAGCAGGATCCCGAGGACGATGGCCGGGATCTCGAGGAGGACGAGCAGCAGGGGAAGGGTGGGTTCGTAGCTGATACCGGCCCCGGCCAGGAAGGCGACGGCGACGGCGAAGGTGCCGATGCTGACCGACCCGTAGTGGGCAGCGACGGCGGCGGAGTTGCTCCGGTCCAGCCGGCCGATATACCTCAGAATAAAAAAAGCTATGAAAGTCAATAAGATACCGAGGATCAGGGTGAGCAGGAGGTCGAGGGCCAGACCGTCGGCAGGCTGCCTGGCGAGCTCGATACCCCCCTTCATACCGATCGAGAGCAGCAACACAGTACTGACGAACTCGTAAATGGCGGGGGGTAGGCGTAGGTCGGCCTTCAGGATGCCCGCCCCGAGCCCGAGGGCGAAGAACAGGACGATGGGGTCGAGGCCCATAATCAAATCGACTCCTTCATTGACACCCCAGTGCGGGGAAATCAGAATAGGCGGCTCGTTTCACGCGGAGGGGTACCCAAGCGGCCAACGGGAGCAGACTGTAAATCTGCCGGCTCACGCCTTCGTAGGTTCGAATCCTACCCCCTCCACCAGTGCGAGTGGGAGAGAGTGCATGAGTCGGCTTTTGTAGCGGATCCTGCGGGCTCACCCAAGCTTCCAAGACAAAGCGGGTGTAGTTCAATGGTAGAACCTCAGCCTTCCAAGCTGATGACGTGGGTTCGATTCCCACTACCCGCTCCAGGTTTCGGCTCACGTAGCTCAGTTGGTAGAGCACGTCCTTGGTAAG
>JBIJCL010000313.1:0-2659 GCA_044344725.1 Steroidobacteraceae bacterium
AAAACCCGATCGATCTCGCCCGCCGGGTGATGGAGCAGTCACCGCACGTATTTCTGTCGGGTGCGGGTGCGGAGGAGTTCGCGTTGTCCCAAGGACTCACGCTGGTGCCCAACGAGTACTTCGTCACGCCGACGCGCAAGCGACAACTTCAGCGCGTACTGCAAGGACAAACCCAACCGAAGAACGAGCTCTCAGGGCTCGGCACGGTAGGTGCCGTCGCCGTCGACAAGAAAGGAAACGTCGCGGCTGCAACCTCGACGGGCGGGATGACCAACAAGCGCTGGGGTCGCATCGGCGATGCGCCCGTCATCGGCGCAGGCACGTACGCCAACAACGCAAGTTGCGCGGTGTCGTCCACGGGGCACGGTGAGTATTTCATCCGGTCGGTCGTCGCTTACGACATTTGTGCGCTCGTGGAATACCGCGGCTGGTCGCTCGAGCGCGCTGCCAAATCAGTGGTGCACGAAAAACTGGTGCAGCGCGGTGGCGAGGGCGGCGTCATCGCCGTCGACCCGAATGGAAAAGTCGTGATGGAGTTCAACAGCCCCGGCATGTTCCGCGGCATGCGCGATTCGTCGGGCCAGCGCCAGATCGCGATCTACGAGAAGTAGTCGGCGATAAACGCGTCGAAATCTTTCTGCGGGGCGCTGGCCATCGCCTCGGCCACCTCGAGAGACTCCGCAGCCTGATCCGCGAACTCGCCCAATCGAGCCTTGTTCGGTTCGTGCAGGTCGAGGAAATACGCCTTGTGAGCAGCCGAGGTACGCAGAGCGAGATCGAAGAACGACTCGCCTGTCTCGCCGATTTCTTTGATTAGCCTCGCAGAGGGCGTCAACGCCATGTCGTCGAGCTTGGCGGCCTGCACGGCAAGCGCCGCCGAATAGGGTTTTTGCGGATCACCCTCATCGAGCAGCTCGCAGATTCCCTGCATCTGGTCGATGATCTCGCGAGCCCATTGGAGCATCGGCACGTTCCGACCGTCGCAAACCAACATGAGATCGGGCTCACGCCCACGCCGAGCGACGGTGACATGGTTACCATCGAGCACGGCCTGCTCGTTGGCATCGATGAGCGGGCTCTCGCGCGTCAGGCACAGCACCATGAATGCTTCGAGGAATCGCAGCTTGTTCTGGTTGACTCCGACAGGATCGAAGGCACTGACATCGAGAGCACGTACTTCGACGTACTCGACTCCTCGGCGGATCAAGGCCTTGGTGGGTCGCTCCCCCGATCGGGCGACGCGCTTCGGGCGGATGAAGGCGTAGTACTCATTTTCGATCTGCAGCAAATTGGCGTTGAGCTGGCGATAGACGCCGTCGACCTTCACGCCGAGACGCTGATACTCGGGGTGCGGTGTGCTGATGGCCCGAGTGAGATCGCGAACGTATTCTTCGAGGCTGTTGACGGAGACCTCGAGACTCGACTGGCTGCGGTTTCGGTACCCGAGATCGCTCATGCGCAAAGAGGTCGAGTGCGGCTCCCACGCCGTGCCGCGTCCGTACTCGGGCAAGGTCTCCCCACGGGCGCGGAGAAACGACTTGCACACCATCGGCGAGACGCCAAATAAATAAAGTACGATCCAACCGAACCGCCGATAGTTGCGCAGCAGATCGAAGTAGCTCTCGGACACGAACGACTGCCCGGATACGCGCGACTCGCGTATCGCAGCCCACACAGGCCACAGTCGCTCGGGAAAAGAATAATTGAAGTGCACGCCAGAGATTGCCTGCATCACGCGCCCGTAACGCAGGCCGAGCCCCTCACGATAGATCGTCTTCATACGACCGACGTTGGATGGCCCGAATTGTGCGATCGGAATGCTGGAGTCTCCGTCGATTACGCAGGGCATGCTGGTCGCCCACAGCAATTCGTCGCCGATGTGGCGGTAGACGAACTGGTGTAGATCACAAAGATATTGCAGCAACTCCCAGTTCGTGGTGAACGTCGGCGTGACGAGCTCGATCAGTGCTTCGGAGTAATCGGTGGTGATGTGATCGTTGGTGAGCGCAGAGCCGAGTGCTGCGGGATGAGGCGTGGTGGCGATACGCCCCGCAGGCGTGACACGCAGAGACTCTTTTTCCACGCCTCGACGCCCGCCCTGCAACGCGCCACGCTCCCCACTATTGATGAGAGCGGCGAGGCGTTTTTCGAAGACGCGATCGATGCGACTTGCGGGCATCGTTACCAGGGAATTCGACCCGTGAACACGTCACGAGCCATGGTGAAATCGCCGCGAAGGCTGTAGAGAGGGTATTTGAAAGTGGCCGGCGTGTTTTTCTCGAAGAAATAATGCCCCACCCAGGCGAATCCGTAGCCGGTGACGAAACCGGTCAGGATCAACCAGGCGTTGCCCGTGATCAGGGCGAGCGGCAGCTGTAGCAACGCCAAGGTCGTGCCCACGACGTGCAGACGCCGCGAGGTGCGATCTGCATGCTCCCCCAGATAAAACGGGTAGAACTCGTGGAAGGTCTTGAACGTCATCTCGCCTCTTTTTTGGGGGCCGCACCCCGCGCCCCCGTTGTCCCCGGACTCTTGTTCGGGCATCTTGCCGTGCCGACCTTTAAAGATGCAACCGCATCGGACTCAAGCAGGGAGAGTTTGCTGCATGATTTCACGACGACCCCAAAACCTCGCGCTGATCGCGAGCCTCTCGCTCGCA
>JBIJCL010000314.1:0-2658 GCA_044344725.1 Steroidobacteraceae bacterium
GATCCAGCCGATCTGCTGATCGGTGAGGCGCCGCTCGTCTTCAGGGGCCGCCCGACTGACTTTATCTTTGAGAAGCATGTCGACGGTGTCGTCGGCGAGCACCCAAAGCGTCTCGCGCGAACCGATGATCGAAGGGTCCGCCACGACGCGTTGCTGCAACTCGAGCGATGCAGCACTCGAAACCACACCGTAGAGCTCGCGCAGGTTCGGGCGGCCTTCAACTTCAGGGAACCGCTCGCGCAGCGCCGTCCGGATGATGGCTTGGTAATCGGCCGTCACGAGCTCATCGGGGTTACGCGCACCCGACGGGTCGATGACCTCAGGGTCGTACGCCACCGTCAACTGCACGTACGACTGACGGAATACCGAAGCGCCCTGCGAAAAGATCGTGCCGAACAAAAAAATCACGAACGCGATGCCCGCAAGCACCGCTGCCGCACCATACGCCCGGAACCGCGTCTCGGCACGATAACGGCGCGCAAGGCTCTTGCGCACGAGCGCCTGCGTCTCCTCGGCCGACTTCACCGGCAGATCATTCGTACTGTTCACGGTACTTCCTGACGACGTAGAGGGCGATGACGTTGAGGAGCAAGGTCACGAGGAAGAGCACGAGGCCGAGCGCAAACGCCGCCAAGGTCTTCGGACTATCGAACTCCTGGTCGCCGACGAGCAACGTGACGATCTGCACCGTCACCGTGGTCACCGCCTCGAGCGGATTCGCCGTAAGGTTCGCGGAAAGCCCCGCGGCCATCACCACGATCATGGTCTCGCCGATCGCGCGCGAGATGGCGAGCAGTACACCACCGACGATACCGGGCAGCGCGGCACGCAACACGACCTGACGAATGGTCTCCGAGCGCGTCGCACCGAGCGCATACGCGCCATCGCGCAGGCTCTGCGGCACCGCCGTGATCATGTCGTCCGAGAGCGACGAGACGAAGGGGATGATCATGATGCCCATGACGAGGCCCGCAGCGAGTGCACTCTCACCGGCGACCGGCAGCCCCAAGGCCTCCCCCGCGACGCGCAACGCCGGTCCCACGGTGGTCACGGCAAAGAATCCGTACACCACGGTCGGCACACCCGCGAGCACTTCGAGCAGCGGCTTCACGTATTTGCGCACTTTGATGGGCGCGTACTCGGCCAAATAAATCGCCGAGAAGAGACCGATGGGCACCGCCACCACCATGGCGATAAAGGAAATCAGCAAAGTCCCGGCAAACAACGGCACCGCACCGAAAGCGCCGGACGAACCCACCTGATCGGCGCGGATCGCCATCTGCGGACTCCAGTTGGTGCCGAACACGAACTCGGTCACCGGCACGATGCTGAAGAAGCGGAAGGCCTCGAAGACGATGGAGAGCACGATTCCGAGTGTGGTGAACACCGCGACCGCCGAGCAGGCGAAGAGCAGGAGCTCGATCACCCGTTCGTAAGAATTCCGGGCGCGCAGATCGGGGCGGATCTTCGAACGCACCCAGAGCATGCCGACGATGCCGATCGAGATGACGATGGCTGCGAGCGCGAGCTCGGCGATGTCACGCAACTGCACGTACTGCGCCGCCGCGATGCGGGTCTCGGGCGCGACCATGTCGGGCGAGACATTGCCCGCGACCACATTGCGTAAATCATTGAGCAGCAGCCCAAGCTGCGCCTCGGGCAGCGCTTGCGAGGCGGCCGGCAACTGGGCGATCACGAGACGGGTGATGACCGCATCTTGCAGGAGCACCCAGGCGAGAAAGACCACGAGCGCGGGCAGCCCGCACCAAATGGCGGTGAGCAGACCGTAGTGTCCCGGCAAAGAATGCAGATCGCGAATACGACGCTGGCCGCCGACCACCGCAATGGCGCGCATCTTGCCGAGCTGGAAGGCCAGCACCGACAACGCGATGATCAGGATGAGAAGGATCGACGGAGTCATGAAGACGACAAAACCTGCGGACGGAACCGGTCCCCCGAAAGGCGCGGATTTTACCGTCTCCGCGCTTCGGGGGTACGACCGTCATCCAAATTTAATGAACCCTAGGGTCAGTACGTCCAGTTCAGGTCCACCTGAAGGCGCTTGTAATCGCGGTCGAACAGGTTCCGGGCCGCGGGCAGGGTCACGGCTGCGGCAACATCCTGGTTCGTGTCATTGATCATGTAGACCACGTTGAACCGCCAGTTACGCGACAGCTGGTAGGCCCCGCGGATGGCGCTGCCCCCGCCATCGGTATTACCCGCGGCGAAGTCCGAGTCGATCCACTGCCCGAAGAGCGCGTCCTTCTCGACGATCTGATAAAGGTAGCCCACTTCCCACGTACCCGGGATCGCCGCATTCGCCCGGCCGTAGGTGAACCCCGCCGCGTAGGCGGTGTCGAGCCCCTTCGGAATGGTCGTCGCCGTGCTCGTCGTCGTAATCGAGTAATCCGCAGCCGTGTTCTGCGCCACGTTCGCGAACAGCAGCAGCGGCTGTTCGCCGATGTTGAACTGGTACTCACCGAGCAGTTCGAACACGTTGTAATCGTTCGCGAGGCACGCCCCACCCGCGGTGACCGCCTTGCGACAGATCGTCGCACTCGTGCTCGTCGAGTTGCCGAAGCTGCCGAGTCCCGCCGAGCTCGCGCTCGCATTCTGAAACGGGTTGTACCCGCGAACGGCGATGTGATCGTAGTACGC
>JBIJCL010000315.1:0-2656 GCA_044344725.1 Steroidobacteraceae bacterium
TTCAGATGCGGTAGCAGGCCGATCTCCTCGAACACGCGGCGCGCGCAATACTCGAGGTATTCGAGCGTGCTCGAAAATCCGAGCGCGTCGAGCTCCGCTCGGGCCGACGCATACCGCAGCTCGGGCTTGTCGCCGAGCGTGAACAGCGCCTCGTCACAACCCGATGCGGCGCCTTGGCGAGCGATCGCGAGGACCTCATCGATCGTGAGATAGGCTTGCTGACCTTTCTTGGGCGGCGCTGCGAACGTGCAGTAGTGGCACACGTCGCGACAGAGCTGCGTGAGCGGGATGAATACTTTGCGCGAGTAACCGACTCGCACACCGAAGCCATCGAGCGTGAGATCTTTGGCCCGCTGCAACAGCCCGGACAGATCGCTCTCTTCGGCCAGCAGGCGCGCTTGATCCGCCGGCATGGGCTCCGCCTTCAAGTCATCCGGTACATCGACATCATGCGAGAGGCCCGGAACCTCGATTCGGGCCGCTCGCAAGCCCAACCGGCTCGCCGCATCGAGATGCGCCTCCGCGCTGCGTGATCCGTACTGGGGCAAGAGCGTCGAGGGCAAGGTCATCCACAAGGCATTGGTGCCCTCACCGTGGCGATCCGGCACGACGACCACCTGCTCGGTCATCGCCCGATCGATCAATCGATCGAGCTCTTCTGAGGTGACCTGCGGTGCATCGGCCGCCACGACCAGCATGGCATCGAATCGCTCGGTCAAAGATTGCTGTGCCAACTGGACTGCGGCATTGAGCCCGGTGCCGTGATCCTGTAGCAACTCGGCACCGCGCGGCACCTCCACCCGATCGTCGGGACTCACGATGACGATGTGGTCGATCTTTCGCGCCCCCGACAAGGCGGTCAGGACACGGGCCAGCATCGCCTGCACGAGCGCCGAACGGCGGGCGACAGACAGTACCCCCGAGAGCCTCGATTTGCCTTCACGAGGCGAGCGAACGGGAACGACGGCAACGACTCGCATCACCCCGCACTCCGCGCATCGGCGGGCACCGCCCGGAGCCCGGCGGCAAGCTCGATCGCCGCTTGCGCCACACGCTCGCGATCGCCGAGCGTTTTCATGAGCGTACGCGTCACCCCGACTCGCAGACCCGTTTGCTCGAGCGCGGCGCGCGTGTCGGGGGTCGCGTCGACCTCATCGATCAAAAGACCGTCGATCAGGCCGGAGTAATGGCGCGCGATCGCTAACGCGTCGGCGGCGATTCCGAGTTCCGCCATGATTTTCGTGGTGGGGCCCTTGATCGCACGGCCGCCGATGAGCGGCGATACTGCGACGATAGGTACCTGCGCCGCACGCAACGCGAGACGTAGCCCTGGCACCGCAAGCATGGGGTCGATGCTGAGATAGGGATTGGATGGACACACGATGATCGCTTCGAGTGATCGGCTGCGTAGAAGATCGAGGATTTCGTCGGTCGGCCGCGCCTGCGCCGCGCCGGCATAATGCAATCTTTGAACTTTCGGCATCGCGCGCAAGCGGACGAAGTAATGCTGGAATTCGAGCGCGCCGGCATCCGTGTCGAGCAGCGTGCTGACCGGCGTATCGCTCATCGGTAGCAACCGACTCGCCACACCGAAACGGCTCGCAAGGTCATTCATGATCTGCGTCAGACGCTCGCCCTCTGCGAGGCGTCGCGTGCGCTCGACATGCAGCACGAGATCGCGGTCACCGAGCAGGAACCAGTCCGGACCGCCCTGACGACGCAACTCCTGCATGAATCCGAAAGTTTCGTCGGCGCGCCCCCAACCCTGATCGGGGTGGACGACGCCCGAGAGCGTGTACAGCACGGTGTCGAGATCGGGACAAATGCGCAGCCCCAGATGCGTGAAATCGTCGCCCGTGTTGACAAGCACCGCGAGCTCGCCGGGCGCCAGACGACGCGACAGCCCAAGCGCAAGCTTGGCACCGCCCACACCCCCTGACAGGGCCAGCACTTTGATCGCCGGCTTCACCGAAAAAGATCCCCCTCGCTCGGTCGCACGATGGACCGACCATCCGATACCGGCACGGAAAAGTCCAGTCCACGTACGAGCGTGACCGGAACGCCCTCGGTCGACTCTCCCATCACGAGTCCTGCCCCGGCTGCCACGGCGTCGGCTAATGCGATTTGCGTACTTTGCAGCGTGCGCCCTGCACGATCGGTCGTCCCGCGCAAATCGAGAACGCCGGCATAGCCCGCGACACCGAGCGCCACGTTCACCGTGCCCTCGCGCCAGGGACGCCCGAAACTGTCGCTGATGATCACTGCGGGATGTTCCGGCGCGAGAGCCTCGCGCAGCCGTCGCGCCGACGCATCGCAGTCTTCGGGCAATAGCAGCACGTGCTCATCGGCATCGGGAATGTTGGATCGATCGATTCCCGCGTTGGCCATGACCCACCCACAACGATGGCGGGTGATGAGGATGTTGGGAACCGCGCGAAGAACTTCTTTGGACTCACGCAGCACAAGCTCGACGAAACGAGGATCTTTTCGAACCTTGACTGCGAGCGCCTGCGCTTCTGTCGAGGGCGTGACCTCGGAGAGGCGAACGAGTCGCCCCTCTGCTTTCGAGACGATTTTTTGAGCAACCACGAGGAGATCGAGGGACCCGAGCACGAGACCGCTCTCGCGCAGGCTCGCTCGAATGATCGAGGCGAGA
>JBIJCL010000316.1:0-2646 GCA_044344725.1 Steroidobacteraceae bacterium
CGCGCGCGGCGGCTTGATCACCGAGGCGAACGCCCCAAGGTGGATTCGTACACAGCAATCCCTTCGGCGTCGGTGGTGCAGCCGTCTCGAGCGCACCGGCTTCGAAGGCCGTGATCTCTGCCACTCCGGCATGCGAGGCGTTGATCGCGGCATCGCGAAGCAATCTTTTATCTTGATCTCGACCAAGGAGCCGCAACCCCTTCGCCTTGCACTCCGCCAACCCGGCAGCGGCTCGCGCCTCCGCGGCTTCGACGAGTCGACGCCAGAGTTCAGGATCGTGTCCCTTCCAGCCGAGAAAGCCGAAGTAACGGCGTCGATGATTGGGGGCGATACCCGCCGCCATGCGCGCGGCCTCGATCACGAGCGTCCCCGCACCACACATCGGGTCGATGAATCCGCCACCTCCGGCTGCGATCTCGGGCCAGCCCGCACGCACCAGGATGCCGGCCGCGATGTTCTCGCGAAGCGGCGCCTCGCCCGTATCGCCCCGCCAACCTCGACGATGCAAACCCTCACCCGACAGATCGAGCGAGACCGTCACCCGAGTCCCCACCGCGTGGGCGTGTACGCGCACCGTCGGCTCGAAGGTTGCAATGTCCGGACGTCTGCCGGTTTTTTCACGCAGTGCGTCGCAGATGGCGTCCTTGAGACGCAGCGTCCCGAAGTGCGTATTGGAGATCGCCGGATGTCGACCGGACCATTCGCACGCCAGCGTGCCCGACGAATCGATGTGTGCCGCCCAATCTATCCCCCGCAATGCGGCATAGATCGCTGCATCGTCCATCGCCTCGAAACGAAGCAACTCGAGGTGAACGCGACTCGCCACCCTCGATTCGAGGCAGATGCGATATGCGATCTCGAGCGTCCCCGTGAACGCCACGGTGTTACCCCGCTCACGCACATCGAGTCCACCGAACTCGACGATCTCGCGCGCGAGCAGATCGCCGAAGCCGCGCGGCACACTCGCGACGAATGCACGAGTCGTACTCATCGGGAGGGCGGCCAAGGCCGAAGTTTTTTCGCGCCCGGCTTCAGATATCGACAAAGAATTCGGTAGGCGTCGGCATCGAAACCGTCGATCGCGGCCTGCAGACGCGGCGCCGGCTCGTCGCGTTGATCGAACTCGTCGGCGACCACCGTACCCAGATATTGCCAACCGTCGATCACATGCCAATGGCGTACGCCGAGCGCACTCACCTCCTCGACGGCCATCGGACCCTCATGCGGCCACGCCCGCAATTTGAGCGAGGCCAGTTGCAACTTGAGACGAGCGCCGTGCCGCACCAAGGTCTCTTCGCCGACACACGCTCCCGCGCAGCGACCCACTTGATAGCCGAAACAAGATCCCGACCCCGCCGATTCGAGCCCGAGCACGCGCAGGCAAAACTTGTGATCGCGAGCGAGGTTGACGAGCGCGGTCTTCGCCTGGCGCGCACTGCGAAAGAGCCCGAAGGCATCTCTGCCTGCAGGTATGGGTCCGTCGAGCGAATGAAGCTGCGGGGCATGACCCCCGTCGTCGATGAGCCAGGTATAGGCCTCCCCACCCCGTAACCTACGGTTGTAGACCGGCTGCAATTCGCGCACGAGACGCGACTCGAGCAGCAAGGCACCGAGCTCGCCCGCGGTTTCGGTCCACTCGATGCGTCGCAGTTGGGAGGTCAGACGCTGCGATTTCGAGTCACGGCTTGCACCCATGAAATGCTCGAGCACCCGCTCACGCAAGTTGTTGGCTTTGCCGACGTAGATGAGCGCATCACCTTCACCAAAGAAACGGTACACCCCCGCCGATTCGGGTAGATCGTCGATGAGATCGGGCGACAGATGCGAAGGCAGCGAGGGCCTGCGACCGACGCGTTCGATCGCGGCATCGAGGGTCGCGGCGGGCCACGTCGTGCGCAGACGCTGCCATAGCTGCGCAAGAACCTGGGCGTCGGGCAACGCCCGATGACGCGAACTGCACTGGAGACCGTGCCGCTCGATGATGGAGTCGAGGTTGTGTCGACCCGCCTCGGGATACAACTCTCGCGAGAGGCGGACGGTGCACGTCAGCGGGGCCGAAAATCGACGACCTGCACGGCGCATTTCGGCGCGCACGAAACCGTAGTCGAATCGCACGTTGTGGGCGATGAATCGACGCTGCGCGAGTCGAGCCTCGATCTCGTCTGCGATGTCTTCGAATCGCGGGGCATCCCGCACCATGTCCTGCGTGATGCCCGTCAAACGCTCGATCGATGGCGGAATGCGGGTACCGGGGTTGATGAGTGAACTCCACTCCCACTCGATTTCACCGGCACGCATCGCGACGATGGCGATCTCGGTCATCCGGTGCCAGGCCGGATGCCCACCGGTCGTCTCGACGTCGACGAACGCCAGTGCGCCGTCGGCGAGCGATGAGCCGTCTACGCCCGAGGTCACCCGAGCTCGATCCAAGTGGTCTTCAGCTCAGTGTACTTGTCGAACGCATGCAGCGATTTATCGCGACCGATGCCCGATTGCTTGTAGCCACCGAACGGCACGGTGATGTCGTCTGCGTCGTAACAATTGACGTACACCGTCCCCGCGCGCAGGCCGCGAGCGATACGATGCGCCGTGGACAGATCGCGACTCCACACCGCCGCCGCAAGCCCGTACTCACTGTCGTTGGCG
>JBIJCL010000317.1:0-2636 GCA_044344725.1 Steroidobacteraceae bacterium
GGTGGTGAAGGTTTCGGACGACAAGACGGGTGAAGTCGTGAGGCAGATCCCGTCGGAAGACGCGTTGCGTGTGGCACGCAACATCGAAGCATTGACGGGGATTCTTGTAGATCACAGAGAGTAAATTGGAGGAAAGCATATGGCACCAAATGCGGCACTCAAGGCATATCAGTCGATCACGAAGGAATCGATGGCTCACGGGGGCAAAGGCGCAGAGCTCGTTACGATGCTGTACGACGGCATCATCGAGTCGCTGGTCAAGGCCCAGGGGCACATCGAGCGCAAGGAATGGAGAGAGTCCGGGCACCAGTTCGCCCGCGCGTTCACCATCATTGCGGGTCTTCGCGAGACGATCGACTTCGACCGCGGTCAACCCGTGGCCGATGATCTGTTCCGCTTCTACAACGCGCTGACGGCGCAGCTCATCAAGGCGCAGTCGCGCCGTGACCTCGAGTTGCTCAAGGCGTGCATCAACATGGTCACAGACGTCCGAGGTTCCTGGTCGCAGCTTGCGCTCCAGAGTGCCTCGGGGCCGGCCGTGACAGTCAATCCGGCCGAGTCCACTCGGACGGCGACGGCACCCATTGGTGCTGCGGTAGCCGCCGCCTTCTAGGCGGAGTCGGCTGGTTGACTGTCGGGATCGCGGCGGGGGGTCAAACCCCCGCCGCCAATCCTTTTCCAGGGGTTCTTCCTAAAGGAAGGTCGGTTCAGGCCGACTGATCCGGCATAGGGGATTTGAACCGTCTGGAGCACCACCATGTCGGCTTTGGCACTTAAGGCTTATCGGAATACCGCCCTCGACTCGCGTTGCGAGACCTCGAGCAAGCGGGACCTCGTCATCATGATGTACGACGCGGCGATCGACGCCATTCGGCTCGCTCGTCAGCACGCCCTGCGACAGGAAAAGCGTGCGGTCAGTACGGCCACCTCGCGGGCATTGTCCATTCTGGGGGCCCTGCGCGAGACGCTGGATCGGAGCCAAGGGGGCTCGGTTGCAGCGCATCTCGATGATTTTTATCAGTTTTTGATGCGTCGGCTGGTTCGTGCCGGTGGCGTCGGTTCGACCGACGATCTCGCCGAGTGCGAAGACCTGCTGGGCCAGGTCCGTGAGGCGTGGGCGGCGATCACGCCCGAGACCGTGGGTGAGGTCAACCGACGAATGTTTGTTGTGCATTCCTGAGCCTTTCCCTACTATCCGGACAAATAATTCCGATTTGAACCGGTTTAGGGGAGAGGCTCATGTCGCGCGACAGTGCGGCGGGATAGGCGGTGCATGGTCGCTTGGACGGCATCCGCCTCATTAATAGAGAGTGATCCGCTCGAGTCGCTGGCAGGCGACTCGGCCCTCATGCGTTCTTTGCGGTCGCTCGTCCGTCGGGTCGCCGCGAGCGACAGCACGGTCCTGGTGCTTGGCGAGTCCGGCACCGGAAAAGAGCTCGTAGCCCAATCCATCCATCGTTTGTCGGTTCGGGCGCGCAGCGCCTTCGTGCCGGTGAACTGCGGGGCGATCCCCCACGAACTGCTCGAGAGCGAACTTTTCGGTCACACCAAAGGGGCGTTCACGGGTGCGCTGGTCGATCGGCGCGGGCGCTTCGAAATGGCCAATTCGGGCACGCTTTTCCTCGACGAAATCGGTGATATGCGGCTCGAAATGCAGGTCAAACTGCTGCGCGTGCTGCAGGAACGCTCGATCGATCGCGTCGGTGACGAGCGGCCTTTTCCGGTGGACGTCCGCATCATCGCGGCGACGCACCGACACCTTGAGGAGGCCATCGGCGCCGGGGAATTCCGTGCGGACCTCTTTTACCGACTCAACGTGATTCCGCTCTACGTGCCGCCGCTGCGCGAGCGCGATCAGGACGTCCTGCTGCTGTTCGATCATTTTGCGCGGCGAAGTGCCGGGAAAGACCTCGGTCCCGTGCGGGCGGGAAGCTGTCTGCGAGAGTGGATGCTGGGCTACGACTGGCCCGGAAACTGCCGCGAATTACTCAATTTCGTCGAGCGCCTGTCGGTGCTCTGGCCGGGCGAGGAGTTGACCCTCGCGAAGATTCCGGCGGCGTTGTTGCCGAGGAAGCGGGGTGCCTCAGCGCCGTCGACCGAGGAGCAGCGCGCGGTGCTCGACATGTGGCAGTGGGACGAAGAGGTCGCCGCAACGCCGGCCGACCCGGCGTCTTCGGGGTCACTCGAGTGGACTGCCGCAGTCGAGGTACCCAAGGTTCCGGGCGGCGCCGGCGGAAAGATGTCCGCGATCGATCTCAAGCAGCTGCTCGCCGACTACGAGGCGTCCTGGGTTCGCGAGGCGATGCGGGTGTCGGCGGGCAACATCACCCATGCGGCAGATCTGCTCGGCTTGCCGCGCACCACCTTCATCGAAAGGCTGCGCAAATACGAGCCCTCGGTTTTCCGACAGTAATCGACTTTCGGTCACCGGCGCCTGTAAGGCGCTGTTCTGTCAGGGGTTTTCTTTATTGGCATACGAGTTGCTTATAGCATCACGTGTCCGCGATCGCAGAAAACAGCCACGACGTCCGAACCTCGCCATCCATGGGTCCTGCCATGTCGATGGGCGATGCCCGTGAGGGCGGTGGGTACGAGATGGTCTTCGGTGACCCGTTCACCAAACAACTCCTCGCTCT
>JBIJCL010000318.1:0-2634 GCA_044344725.1 Steroidobacteraceae bacterium
TCCGCAGGCCATGCGGGCCATGTCGAAGCTTTACCCCGAGTACGCGAGTCGCCTCAAAGAACGCGACCTCGTCGCCCAGTTCCGCTTGCGTGATGTGCCCGAGGGTCGTTGGATCGCGCTCAAGGGCGGCAAGGTTCGCTCGGGCGCAGGACTGCACGACTCCCCTGACATCACCATCCATTTCAAGAACCGCGAAATCGCCGAAAACTTCCTGACACCGCCGTTCGACATGCTCGAGCGCATCGATGCAGCAAAGAATTTCAAGATCGGTCTCGATGGTCCGGATGATCTCGCCGTGTGGTTCATGCAGACCCTCACGCGACTCGAGACGGTCACGTGGAAAGCCGGCACCGATGTAGGCGACGGCGTCACCCGCTACACCAACGGCACCAACAGCGGGCCCATCTTCGTCTATGTGAAAGACGGCAAGATCATCCGCACGACGCCCATCGACTTCGACGAAAGCGATGCGGCCTCTTGGTCGATCACGGCGCGCGGGAAGACCTTCACCCCGAGCCGTCGGACCACCGTCGCCACGCATGGCCTATGCCTCAAATCGATGGTGTATTCGAAGAACCGCATCCTGCATCCGATGAAGCGCGTCGACTTCGACCCGGACGGCGAGCGCAACATCCAGAACCGCGGCAAGTCGAAGTTCGTGCGCATCAGCTGGGACGAAGCACTCGAGATCGTCAGCAAAGAAATCACGCGTGCCAAGGCTGTCGGCCCCGGCGCCATCTGCGTGGCCAACGGGTCCCACCACCAGTGGGGCAACCTCGGCCACTATCTGAGCGCGTTCAACCGCTTTTGGAACCTCATCGGCGTCACCAAACTCGTGCATACGCCGGACAGCTGGGAAGGCTGGTTCTGGGGCGCGATGCACCACTGGGGCAACAGCCTGCGTCTCGGCTGCCCCGAGTTCTACGGCACGGTCGAAGACTGCCTCAAAGAAGCCGAACTGATCGTCTTCTGGTCGAGCGACCCCGATGCCACCTACGGCTTCGACGGTACCGAGCGTCGCGAATGGGCGAAGGAGCTCGGCATCAAGATGGTGCACATCGACCCTTACCTCAACCACACGGCCGCGCACCTTGGCGGCAAGTGGATCTCGCCGAAGCCCGGCACCGATGCAGCCATGGCCCAGGCACTCTGCCATGTGTGGATCACCGAAAATCTCTACGACAAAAAATTCGTCGCCGAACGCACGACCGGCTTCGAAGAATGGAAGGCGTATATTCTCGGCGAGAGCGACGGCATCCCGAAAACGCCCGAGTGGCAGGAAAAAGAAACGGGCGTTCCGGCACGCGACGTTCGCGCACTCGCACGCGAGTGGGGCTCAAAGAAAACCTACCTCGGCGCAGGCGGCTGGGGTGTCGGTCTCGGCGGCGCCGGCCGCAGCCCGATGGGCGCGCAATGGGCGCGCATGATGACCATCCTCGGCGCGATGCAGGGTTACGGCCGCCCGGGCTCGAACTTCGGCAATCTGCAGTTCGGCGCACCGCTCGACTTCAACTTCTATTTCCCGGGCTACGGCGAAGGCAGCTTCTCGGGCGAGCTCATGGCGAGCGCCAATTCCGCCAACAACTACCAGCGCATGCCGCACATCGTGACCATGAGCTCGGTGCGTCAGGCGATTCCGCGCATGTGGTTCCCGGAGGCCATCACCCAAGGCAAGGCGATGGGCTACCTCACCGACGTCTCCTCGATCCAGGGACAGTTCTTCCCCTTCGGCTACCCCTCGCCGGGGCATGTGCGCGTCGAGATGCTCTACAAGTACGGCAGCTCGTCCCTCGGTACGCAGGTCGGATCGAATCGCTGGATCAAGGCCTATCAGCACGAGAGTCTGAAGTTCGTGGTGAACCAGTCGGTGTGGTGGGAAGGCGAAACGCCCTTCGCCGATGTCATCTTGCCCGCTTGCACGGTCTTCGAGCGCTGGGACATCAGCGAGTGGTACAACGTGGGCGCGGGCTACGTGCACCACATGTACTCGATGAACAACCATCGCGTCATCACCATGCAGCACAAGGCGATCGAACCGCTCGGCGAGTCGAAGTCCGATTACGACATCTTCCTCGCCATCTCGGAAAAGCTCGACATGGGCTCGGTGTACTCCGAAGGCGGCACCTCCGAATACGACTGGTGCAAGCGCGTCTTCGACTCTTCGGATCTCGCCAAAAAAATCTCGTGGCGCGAATTTTTGAAAAAGGGGTACTACGTGGTGCCGCCCGATCCGGAGTCGGCCCGTGCTCCGACCGCCAATCGCTGGTTCTATGAAGGTCGCAAGAAAGACACGCCCGAGCCCTACCCTCTGCCCTCCGAGTACGTCGGCGGCCTTGGCAAGGGCCTGCAAACGCCCTCGGGCAAGTTCGAGTTCATCGCCACGACGCTCAAACGGATCGACGACCCCGATCGTCCGCCACTCAACCAATACATGCCCGTCTACGAAGACGGCAAGCGCGAACCGGAACTCGCCGAGTTCCCACTGCAATTGCTCTCGCCTCACTCGCGTTATCCCTTCCATCTCATGGGTGATGACGAGGGCTCGAGCGTGCGCGACATCCGCGAGCATCGCGTGTTCAAGGACGGACACCACTATCTCGTCGCTCGCATCAGCCGCGAGGACGCCGAAGCCCG
>JBIJCL010000319.1:0-2578 GCA_044344725.1 Steroidobacteraceae bacterium
CGGTGGGGGTCGGTTAAATACGCGCCCAATGCGATCCACTTTCCTCACGCGCCTGGCGCTGCTCTTCGCGATGCTCACGCTCGCCGCCTGCGCGACCCTCGAGGACTCCTCGGTCGGCAGCTACCTCGCCGCCCCGCGCCCCGTGCCGGAGCCCGTATTACAGACCCCGCCACCGGGCCCGCCATTCGATGAGACCCGCGCCGAGCGCGCCCCACCGCCGCCAGCCCCCTCGGTGCTGATCGCGGCGGCCTCGGCCGAACGCTCGACGCCCGATGACCTCATCGCGCGTATCCGCTCGGGCTTCCAAATCGCCGAGGAAGAACGCTCGGCCATCGACGCGCAACTCGCCTGGTATGAGCGCAACCCCGCTCACCTTGATCGGGTGTTCGGGCGCGCCTCGCTCTACATGCATTACATCGTCGAGGAGGTCGAGCGCCGCGGCATGCCGATGGAGCTCGCGCTCCTGCCCGTGATCGAGAGCGCGTTCGAGCCCTTCGCGTACTCGAAGGCACGGGCCTCGGGGCTGTGGCAGTTCATCCCCGACACGGGCAGTCGTTTTGGCCTGCCGCAGAACTGGTGGTACGACGGACGGCGCGATGTGATCGAGTCGACGCGCGCGGCGCTCGATTATCTGCAGTTCCTGCATGATGAGTTCGAGGGCGACTGGCTGCTCGCGGTCGCGGGGTACAACTGCGGCGAGAACTGCGTGGCACGCGCCGTGGCGCGCAACCGCGCGGCGGGGCTGCCGACCTCGTTTTGGGATCTGCGCTTACCGAACGAGACGCGGGCTTACGTGCCAAAGCTGCTTGCGATGAAGCGGCTCGTCGCCGAGCCCTCGATGTTCGGCATCGATTTCAGCCCCATTCCGAACGAGCCGTATTTCATTCGGGTATCGCTTGGCTCGCAGATCGACCTGCGCCTTGCGGCCGATTTGGCGGGCCTTTCGCACGAAGAGCTCTCGGAGTTGAACCCGGCGTATCACCGCTGGGCGACGCCGCCCGAGGGGCCGCATGCGCTCTTGCTGCCCATCGACTCGGCTGAACTCTTTCAGCAGAACGTGACCCTGCTCTCGCCCGATGAGCTCATGCGTGTCGCGCACCACATCGTACGTGCGGGTGAGTCACTGCCCGAGATCGCCAACCGCTACGGCACGAGCGTCATGACGATCCGCATGCTGAACGGCCTCAAGGATGCGCGCATCGAACCAGGCATGGATCTGCGAGTGCCCTCGGGCACGACGAAGCTGCCTGAGAAAGTGTTGCGTGCCGCCGCGCGAGTGGATGGTCCCGAGCCGCGCACCCGCGGCAAGCGCAACCGCCCCGAAGTGCACGTGGTACGACGTGGGGAGTCCATTTGGGCGATCGCGCGACGCAACAATATGGACCCGCGCACCCTCATGCGCCTCAACGGCAAGAAGCCCGGCGACAAGATCATGCCGGGCGAGCGTTTGGTCGTGGCGCGCGGGGAGTCGGGCGGATCGAGCGCGGGCGATACCAAGAGCTCGAAGAGCGCGAACTCACGCGTGACGCATCGGGTACGCAGCGGCGAGACGCTTTCGGGGATCGCACGGCGTTATGGTGTGACCGTTTCGCAGCTTGCCGCTTGGAACGATATTTCTGTCAAACAGGTGCTGCGCGTCGGGCAGCGACTCGTCATCCGTCGAGGTAATTGATATGGGATTTTTGAGCGGTAAACGCGCCCTCATCGTGGGCGTCGCGAGCGATCGGTCGATCGCCTGGGGCATTGCCGAGGCCATGCATCGCGAGGGTGCGGAACTCGCCTTCACCTACGCGAACGAGAAGCTGAAAGAGCGCGTCGACACCCTCGCCCACTCTATCGGATCAAAGATCATCCTGCCGCTCGATGTGACGGTGGATGCGCAGATCGATGGCGTCTTCGAAAGCCTCAAGCGCGAGTGGGGTCATCTCGATATCGTGATCCATTGCGTGGCCTTTGCGCCGCGCGAGGCGCTCGCCGGGGGCTTCACGCAAAGCACCACGCGCGAGGCGTTTGCGATTGCGCACGATGTGTCGAGCTATAGCCTCACGGCGCTGGCGCGGGGTGCTTCGCCCCTGATGCAAGGCCGCGCGGGCGCGATTCTGACGCTCTCGTACCTCGGCGCCGTGAAGGCGATTCCGAGTTACAACGTGATGGGACTCGCCAAGGCGAGCCTCGAGGCGAACGTGCGGTTCTTGGCGGCGGACCTCGGGCCCCAAGGTATTCGAGTGAATGGTATTTCTGCAGGCCCCATCAAGACGCTGGCGGCTGCGGGCATTGGTGGTTTCCGCAAGATGCTCTCGCGCGTGGCGGAAGTGGCCCCGCTTCGTCGCAACGTGACACAAGAAGATGTGGGCAATGCCGCGGCGTTCTTGTGCTCGGACCTCGCAGCCGGAATCACGGGCGAGATTTTGTATGTCGACGGTGGGTTCAGCACCGTCGGGATGAGTTTTCCGGAAGCGCCGAGCGAGAGCTCATGACCGTGTGACGGCGACCTGTCGTACCTAGCCGATTTAATCCGTCGACTCTCGAAGAACTTGCAGCAGATATTGTCCGTAACCGTTTTTTAGTAGCGGTTGGG
>JBIJCL010000320.1:0-2572 GCA_044344725.1 Steroidobacteraceae bacterium
GGTTTCCGATGCCAATGGTCGGTACAGCATGTGCGGACGAACACCCACGACCCACGTATTGAAGATCGATACGTCGACCCTTCCGGAGGGCTCGGTTCTACTGAAAACCAGCAACCGCAACGCGGGTGATCCTGGAAGTTTGTTCGCTGATCTCAAGAACGGGGAATTGCACCGCGCTGACTTCGCATTGTCATGCATGGTGACTCCACCTCCGACTATCGAGCCGTTGGCGCCGAAGGCTGCCGTCATGCCGAGTACGGAATCTAAGCCGCCCGAGGCAGCACCGGAGATACCCATTACCGGTTCGGTCACGCCGCCGGATGCCCGCGAAGGTCCGACCCTGTGCTGGGACGTGATGATCGAGGAGGTTCTCTTCGAGACCGATTCGGCTGAGCTAACAACGGCGTCGGTTGATTTGCTCAACGGCGTGATTGCTCAGTGGAGGGGGCGACGTGACATTGCTCTCGAGGTCCGAGGGCATACCGATAGTCGCGCATCCGATCTTTACAACATCCGTCTTTCGGCTCGTCGAGCGAAGGCGGTTCGTGAATTCCTCCTCGCTGGAGGCGGGTTCGATCCTGCGCAGCTCACAGAGAGTAGTTATGGCGAGTCGCAACCTCGCGACTCCAACGCGACTCCGGAGGGGCAGGCTCGGAATCGGCGCGTGGCCATTCGGGTTTCGGGTGCATTTTGTAAAAGTGTGGCGCCCCCATCCACTCCTGCGCAGTCCGTGACGGGGGGTAACTGAGATGATTAATCGAACGATCAATCGCGTATTTTTGGTTGCACTCGCGCTCGCAGCTCTCCCGGCGTTGTCAAAGGCGCAGAACGAGACGGTTTCGACTCCGATAGGCTTGGAAAGTCGTTTACCGGTTGGTGTGGGGTCTGCCCGCGCGTCGGTGACTTCCTCTCGCAGTGACAAGATCCAGGCAGTTATTTTGACTGTCGCAACAGGGTCTGCGAAAACGGCGTTGGTTGCCGATGGCACGAGTACTATTCCCGTCACCATTCGGGTTTTTGATGTCAACGGCGGTGCTCTGCAGGGGCGGTATATCGCAAGAGTGTCCGCTGACGGTGCTTCCCTCAGGCGTCTGGACGGCACGCCTGATTGCCGTGACGAAGAGACCGGACGGCGCTGCTCGGACGACGAGATATTGATCGTTGATGGTGAGGGTAGCTTCGGCGTTACAGCTCCGAAGTCCGCTCGGGAAGTGTTCATCACGGCGCGAGTCGGTGGTCATCCTGGCAAGGTTAAGCTCGCATTCGCTACGGAGTTACGTCCGTTGGTCGCTGCGGGACTTGTTGAGCTCATGGTGAATTTCGGGTCGTCGTCTGGCGGTGAAGGTTCCAGCCTTTCCGATGCATTCGAGCGCGATCTGCGACGCTGGGAGACTCGCTTCAACAACGGTAAGGGGAGTTTTGCTGGGAGATCGTCCTTCTTTCTGAAGGGTGCGACCACTAACGGTTATCTTGTATCTGCGATGTTCGATTCCGAGAAGGATCTGCGGACCAGAGAGTTCAGCGATTTCAATCCGGATCGATACTACCCGGTGATGGGTGATACGGCTCAGCGAGGCTACGAAGCGCAGTCTTCCGATCGTCTGTATTTGCGTGTCGACAAGGGGCGTGGCTACTTGCTCTATGGAGACTTCGCCACCGGAGCCAACTTCTCGCTCGCCGCGGATGGAGCGCGCCTCGCGCCGATTTCTATCGTCGACCTGGGTCAATACAACCGCTCGATGACAGGGCTCCGCTGGCATCACGATAGCGATTCGGGGTTCATCGACGTCTGGGGTATGAGGGACGCTCTGCGACAAGCCGTCGAGGAATATCGTGGCAACGGGACCAGCGGACCTTTCGCGATCGCCAACTACAACGCGCTCGAGAATAGCGAAAAACTCGAAGTGGTCGTTCGTGATCGCAACAACACGTCGCGCGTACTGAGCGTCAAGGCGCTCGAGCGTTACACCGACTACAACTTCGAGCCCTTCTCGGGCCGAGTGGTGCTGAAGGCGCCGCTGCCGTCGCTCGACGCAGAGTTGAATCCGGTATCACTACGTATCACCTACGAGGTGGATACGGGCGGCGAAGAGTTCTGGACCTACGGTCTGTCCGCACAACGCCGACTTACGCCCTGGCTTCAGGCTGGTCTGGTCTATGTCTTCGATGACAATCCGGGGCGTCCGACGGCAGGCGGTTTTTTTACCACTCCGGGTACCGGATTTGCCGAGATGCGTGAGTTGCGAAGTGCCAATCTCGCGATCGACACCGGAGATTTTGGTCGCATGATTCTCGAAGTTGCCGAAGCTGACTCGGTGACCGCGCTTGCGGATCTTACCGGTGCGGCCTGGCGGGTCGATTGGCGATTGGGTCAGGGTGAGGCAGAGGCCGAACAAGGCCGCCGATGGAACCTGCGCATATTCGGGGGTGAAGCGGACGAGCAGTTCGTCAATACTTCATCGACGTTGGCCCCGGGACGAACCGAGATCGCAGTCGAGGGTGCCGCCGAACTCGGGCCGTTGGCTCGGGTGGCAATTACGGCAAGCCAAACCGAAGGCTCGACGACAGGCGG
>JBIJCL010000322.1:0-2549 GCA_044344725.1 Steroidobacteraceae bacterium
CTGCACTCAACATATGCGGAGGCTGTTCGGTCACGAGGCGCCACAATGAACCCTCGAAGAGCGGAAAGGCCTGCGAGCCCTCCCCTGCACCGAGCGCGCCAGTGATCATCGACCACACCGCCCCTCGGGTTCGCTCGCGGAAATCGCGCGCGAACCGGTAGCTCACCGAATCGATCGTCGCATGACCTTTCCAATCGGCCACGAGTCGCCGTAGCTCGGCTCGCTTGGGTTCGTTGCGAACGGCATCTTCGTCGAGCGTCGCGAGCAGCAGGCGCTGCCAACGATCGATCAGCAGAGCGCGATCATCCAGCTGTATCGAAAGCATGTCGGCGGGCATCGCCGGACGCTCGATCGCGAGCAATCGATCACGAATTTGTCGCTGGCGAACCCCTTTGTCATAGTGCATGCCGCTGTCGGCTTCGTCGTTGCCGAGCAATTCTTCGAACGTACCCTCGACGTGTCGTGCGTTCGCGCTCCAGAGTCGACCGATCTCCGGATCGAGGATGACGGGCGTCTCGCCCGGACCTCGCCACGCGATGGGACGCGTCGATTCGGGGCCGAGATCTCCCTGGGGAATTCGGCCGATGATCGTCCAGGCGATGCGACCCGAGCGATCGCCAACCGTAAAATTCTGATGCGGAATGCCGACACGCGGCGCGAGCGCCAGAGCCGACGGCACATCGCGCACTTGCTGCAACTCGAACGACGCGAGCGTCGTGGCGCCCGGCTCCGTGACGAGCCAGCGCGCAAGCCAACACGTGTGCGCCGCACCACTCGCGCCGTCTTCCGGTGCATCCGTGCGCATGACCACCCCGAGGGGTGACTCGCGGACCTCGAGCACGACGGGCGCGCGCCCCGACACTTCGAGGGTTTCGCGATGGACCGTGAAACGGCGCTCCCCCTCGGCGGTGAAATAGAGATTGCGCTCGGGGTCACAGGCCACGGGCTTCACGTCGCTCCAGTCACCGTAGCTGTTGGTGAACGACCAAGCGACCTCGCCATTGCTGCCCGCCACGACGGCAGGCAAACCCGGCAGCGTGACGCCGTTGAGTTCGCGCGCAAGTCCATTCGTATCCCGTGCGATCCGCAAACGCGCGCGATACCAAGTGGTCGGAACCCGCAAACCAAGATGCATGTCGCCCGCGATCAGCGCACCGCCACCCGCAGCGTGGCGACCCGAGACGGCCCACGCATTGCTGCCGGGCAATGCCCGCTCTTCGACGCGCGCCGTGCTCGCGGCGCGGGTGCCGCGCAGATCGAGCAGTTCGGGGGGCGGCACGACGGGGGCTCGATAGGGCTCGCCACCATTGGCGGCGAGCTGCTCTGCGAGCGTCTGGAAATTAGGCGTGTCCCATTCATCGCCTCGCGGGAAGAGGAATCGGGTCACCTCGCTCGCCGGCCGGACATCCGCCTCGCCGCGAGCGGAGGCGGCCACGCGATCCTCGATGCTCAAAGAAATTTCCCGACGAGCCAGCTCGTCCACCAATGCCTCGTACTGCAGGCTCCACCACATGGAGTGCACGACGAGTATGGAATCTTCGCTGCGCCAGGCCTCGGGCGCCGCACGCAACACCACGTACTCCCATGGCCGAACCGAGAGCGACGAGACACCGGCGTTCACGCCCCGCGTGTAGGCCTCGATCCAGGCGCGCTCGCTCGGCGTCGCCTCGGCGATCACCCGACGCGCCACTTCTCGAAGGCGGAAAATCCGGGCGCGCTGGTCTTGGACCACGAGCGGTTCACCGAGGAGCGCGGCAAGTTCGCCGGCAGCGAGACGCCGGGATAAATCCATCTGGAAATAGCGGTCCTGACCGTGCGCATAGCCGATCGCGTAGGCGACGTCGAACGGGTCCTCACCGGCCGCCGTGACCACGCCGTCGGCGTCACGCTCGAGGCGGACATCCGCCCGCGGACCTCCGACGCTCGAGACCACTTCACCATCCAGTACCGGCAACGAACCGCGCAACGCCCACCACGCCGCACCCGCCGCCACCGTCGCGACGACGAGCAGCGTCGTCAAACCGCCGAGGAGCCACTTTTTCATGCGGTACGCGTCCGCTCAGGACGCAGCGCGATGAACCGTGAGGATCTGCAAGGAGTTGGTCCCGCCCTGCACGCCGCTCAGCTCGCCCTTGGTCAGGATGATGCGATCCCCCTCCTCGACGAGACGCAAACTGATGAGCAGATCGAAGATCTTCTGATGCAACGACCCCCGCTCATCCGGTCGAACGTCGAACGACACCGGGTAAACCCCGCGGTAGAGCGTCACGCGGCGTCGCGTACCCTCATGACGGGTGAACGCATAGATGGGGATGTCCGAGCGCAGACGGGACATCCAGAGCGTCGTCGACCCACTCTCCGTCAGTGCGACGATGGCGCGAACGTGAAGGTGGTTGGCGGTGTACATGACCGCGTGTGCGATGGCCTCTTCGGTTTGCGAGAACTCGAGTTCGGGACGCTCGCGAGGCGCGGTCATCGTCAAGTGATAGGTTTCGGCGCCGAGGATGACCTCGGACATCGCCGCCACGGCCTTGACCGGATATTTGCCC
>JBIJCL010000323.1:0-2546 GCA_044344725.1 Steroidobacteraceae bacterium
TGTTAAAATTCACTGTCAAAATATGATCATCGAACGCCTATGGCCGGCGAATGCGTGGCGGAACTACCACTATCTCATCGCTTGCGCTGAGACCGGGGAGGCGCTCGCCGTAGACCCCCTCGACTGGCAGTTGTGTGCCGCGACCGCACGAGCCCGCGGTTGGACCATCACGCAGATCCTCAATACCCACGAGCACGGCGATCATATTGGCGGCAACGAGGGGCTCCGGGCGGTGACGGGCGCACGAGTTCTGGCGCATGCCGAGGCGGGTGGACGGATTCCGGGTCTCGATCAGGGACTCGTCCATGGGGACGCCATACGGGTCGGGCGCAGCGTGGAGCTCGAGTGCCTCGATACCCCGGGTCACACGCGATCACATCTTTGTCTGCTCCTGCGAGGGCGATCGTCCACCGCACCACCGGAACTCCTGTGCGGCGACACCTTGTTCAATGCAGGCGCGGGCAATTGCCACAACGGAGGCGATCCCGAGCTGCTCTATCACACGTTCGTACGGCGCCTCGCGCCGCTGCCGGATGCCACGCGCATCCATCCCGGACACGACTATCTCGCACGCAACCTGGCCTTCACCCTCGATCGAGAGCCTGACAACCGCGATGCCGCAGCTCTGCTGGCGAGCGTGCAAGGTTCGGACGGCGCCGACGCACCCGTCACGACCCTCGGCGACGAACGCCGTATCAATACGTTTTTCAGGCTGCAGAATCCCGCCGTGATCGAGGGACTGCGCAAGACGTTTCCGGATCTACCAGACAGCCCCGATCCTCGGACGATTTTTTTGAAGCTGCGCGAGCTGCGCAACCGCTGGTAGGGCCTCAGTCTTTCGGCTGCTCGAGGAGTAGCACCACGAGACCCGCGGGCGATACCAGGGTTGCCATGCGGGACCGACCGAAAATCGTTTCGACGACGCCATGATCACGCGGCGGTGCACGCATGGCCTCCGTTCCACGTGATTGCTGCAGAGAAGCCGCCCGCCCGAGTACCTCGCCGATATCTTTGACAAAGAATGTCACGGACAAGAACCCTCGCGCAGGGGGCGTTGCACGCGGGTAAAGATCGGTACTCCTCACGCCCTCATACTGCACGATCTCGAGGCGCCCGTAATCGAAGTCTGCATCGCCGAAAATACGTACATCGAGCGCTCCACCCGACGGCAAGCCGATGGTGCGCTCGACCTCTGGTCCCGCGAATCGGTGGTAGGACGTCTCTTCGAGTCCCAAGACCAGCTCGAAAAATGCTTTCTCGCCGAGGTTGTCCGGCGTGGTGGCAATGACCTGCGGTGCTACGCCGTAGCCTTTGACGCTCACGTGTTCGGGCTTGCCCTGCATCTCGAGGAACACGATGTTCACCGACTCCGGGCCGTTCATGTGGACTTCGTGTACGACGATGCCGTCTGTCTCGAAACGCCCGATTTTCGAGCGGAACTTGAATCCAGCGGCTTCGAGTTCCGCGAATCTGCTTTGGATGTCGTGCACGGCGATGTCGACGCTCTTGGGCACGAGATCGGTCGGCGCTGCGCCCTCGCGCACGGCAGGCCCCGGCTGACGGAAACGCACGAGATGGATGCCGCCCTGCCTTCGACCCGGTGTCACCAGCAGTGCCTGATCGACGATGTCGCTGTCTGCGAGGCCCCATAAACGAGAGAGGCCTTGGTCATCGCCCTGTCGCCGTACGACGACGTCCATGCCGAAACGCGTCGCCCAAAGATCAAGAGCTTGATCCATGTCGTCTACGCTGATGAGTGCATACGCAAACGCTTTGGGGTTGACGTTGAGGGACAGCACAGGCGAAACCTCCAGGATGTGTTAATTGAGTATAGTGATGTGCATGTCAGAGTTTTACCGACGAAGCGTTCTCGTCCTGAGTGCGGCCATTCTCGGATTCGCGGTATGGCTAGTACTCGCACCGTTCTGGGGTGCGCTCGCCTGGTCCATCGTGTTGGCCGTGTTGCTTGCGCCGCTTCAAGACCGACTGCTCAAACGGCTCGGAAACCGTCCGTCCCTCGCCGCTGCGCTGCTGACGGTGCTCACGCCGTTGGTCGTTTTCCTGCCCCTGTTCCTGCTCGGCGCCGAATTCATTGAGCAGGGACGCGCCCTCATCGACGGCATGCAGCACAGCGACTGGCGGATCGACGGGTCACTCGTCGATCGTCTCGACGGCTATCCGGTCCTGGGCGGCGCCGTAGCCTGGCTCACCGAAACACTCGACCTCGACCCGACGGAGATCACCGGATTCCTCGTCACGATCGGTCAGACCTTGCTGCGCTACGCGGCGAGCCTGGGTAGCCAGATGGTGCTGGGTGCACTCAACACGACCTTGGCTTTCTTGCTCATGTTGTTCCTGTTGTTTTTCATGCTGCGTGACGGTCGTCATTTTCTCGCTCGCATCACCCACCTGCTGCCGATCGATCACGGGCGACGGGAGCAGCTGTTCACGCTCATCGCCAACACGACCCGTGCTGTGGTGTACGGGTCCGGCCTCACCGCGATCTTTCAAGGCGCGCTCACCGGGATCGGCTTTGCCCTGACCGG
>JBIJCL010000324.1:0-2543 GCA_044344725.1 Steroidobacteraceae bacterium
TTTGAGGATGCCGTTGATGTCCAGAATGATGTCGCTCACGAACGTCCCTCGTCTGATGATTCTTGTTGAGTGCCGACCCGTCGCTCGAGCTCGACGACGCGACGATTCAGTCCATCGATGCGTTTCAATCGACCCACGACGCGGCGCCAGTCTGCTGCCGACTCGATGGGAATGGAGCCACCGGCATACACACCGGGCTCGCGGATGTCCGCCGTCACGAAACTCGTCGCCATCAGCGTGACGTCGTCACAAATGCTGAGGTGCCCTGTCACGCCGACGCCTCCGCCGATGCGACAGCGCGCGCCGATGTGCGAACTGCCCGCAAGACCCACGCATCCGGCGAGGGCCGTGTGTGCGCCGATCGTGCAGTTGTGACCAATCTGCACGAGGTTGTCGATCTTCACGCCATCGCCGATGACGGTATCTTCGAGTGCACCGCGATCGATGGTGGTATTCGCACCCACTTCGACATCTTCGCCAAGGCGCACCGTGCCCACCTGCGGCACATGGATCCAACGCTCACCCTCGGGCGCATAACCGAAGCCTTCCGAGCCCACCACCGAACCCGGATGCAAAATCGAGCGCGCGCCGATGCACACGCCTTCGAGCACCGTCACTCTCGCGACCAGCCGAACGTCATCTCCAAGGGTCACGTCTTCACCGACGACGCAGCCCGGCCCGATGTACACGCGCGCACCCACTCGGCTGCGCGCACCGACCACGGCCAGCGGTCCGATGTGCGCGGAAGGATCGACGACGGCATCAGGCGCGACGACTGCGCTCGGATGAGCGCCCGCCGGTCCCGCCAGAGGCGGATGCAGCTCGGTCGCGATGCGCGCAAAACTCGCGTGCGGATTGCTCGCGAGCAGACAATCGAGCGGTGTGGCGTCCTGCATTTTCGGATGCAGCACGATCGCCCCGGCGTTCGCCGAGGCGAGTTGGTCGGTCAGCTTGGGGTTCGAGAAGAACGCGAGGCCGCGAGGCCCCGCGCCTGCCAGCGTACCCACGTGGTCGATCGGACGATCGGGGTCACCCCGCAGCGTCAGTCCGAAACGAACCGCGAGCTCGCCGAGGGTGACTGCCATCGCGTCGCCCCGCGCGGCCGCTGCCGACTTAGCGCGTGGCGGGCTTCGCCGGCGCTGCCGCGCTGGTGCGCGACTGCATGCCTGCAAGCACGCCCGGCGTGATGTCGAGAGCTGACGTTGCGTAGATCACGCCGTCGGTGACGACGAGATCGAAGTTCTGCGCCTTCGAGTAGGTGCGTACTTCTTCGATGAGCGTGCGCTGCAACTTGCCCATTTCTTCGTTGCGACGCGCGTTGAAGTCGTCGTTCACTTCCGACTGACGGCGCGCGAGATCGCGCTCACCATCGCGCACGTCTTTTTCGGCGCGGGAGATTTGATCGGGCGTCATGGTCGCGCGGTCCTTGGCGAGCTTGTCGCGCTTGGTCTGCAACGAAGCCGCCTGGGTCTGCAGCTCGCGCTGCTTCGCCGCCGCTTCCGCGCGCAAGGATTCGATGAGGGCTTTGCCCTGCGGGCTCTCGTCCATCAGTCGCCCGAAGTCGAGCACGCCAATCTTGATTTCGGCCATCGCCGGAGCAGCCATGAGCGCCGCCACTGCCACCATCGCCGGAACCATCGCTTTGAGAGAACTACGCATCGTCGGATCAACCTCTGAATGAAACGAACGGATCAGAACGCCTGACCGATCGTGAACTGGAACCGTTCTTCCTCGTCCGGAAACTGAACGCCGTCGCCCCGGAAGGAATTGAGCGGCAGCGCGTAACTGAAGCGGAAGACGCCGAGCGGCGCGAGCCATTGGACCGCGATACCCGTCGACTGCTTCAAATTATCATACTTGAACTTGTAATCGACCGGGGTGACCCCGTCGATGCCCGTGTACTCGTAGAACCCGCGGGTCGAGAACACGTTACCGATATCGAAGAACACCGTTGCCCGTGCCGAGGTCTGCCACTTCTCAGGGGTGGGGATGATCAACTCGGCTCGGGCCGTGACCTTGAGGTTGCCGCCGTAGGGGTTGCCGAAACTGTCCTTCGGACCGAGTCGGCTCTCGCGATAGCCGCGCACCGTGTCGGGGCCGCCGGCGAAGAAGTTGCGGAACGGCGGCGGCGCCGACGTGTCGCCAAGCTCCTGGCTGTAACCGAGCTCCGCACCGAGCGCGAGCGTCCAGCGTCCGACGAGCGGCAGCAGCTGCAAGTAGTCGTAGTTGATCGTCGCGTATTGAACGTCACTGAACGGCAGTGCATAGCTCAGGGCGAGCGAGTGCCGCATGCCACGATCGGCGAAGAGCGCGCGATTGCGACTGTCGTAGCTCCAACCCACCGTGAGATCGAAGGAGTCGAACTGCGTCGTGTCGAGCGTCGTCCCCGGAATCACGAAGCCACCGCCGAAATCCTGCTCCGGCACGATCTGCACGCGGTAGTCCCCGTTCGAGCGCACCCACGAACGCGCCTGCTCCGCGCTACCCTCACCCGTGATGAGCGAGGAGCGCTGCGCCGAGAAGCCCACGCGCAGGCCCTGGAA
>JBIJCL010000113.1:0-6168 GCA_044344725.1 Steroidobacteraceae bacterium
ATTCGCCGACTCGAACGCAACGAGCGCGAGCGCCGGCCAGAACGCCACGATCAAATAAATGCCCGGTAACACGAGCAGCAGCGAACCCAAGATCACGGCGCACACGCCCAGAAGCAGCACACCGAGCGCCGCGGGCAGACGAAAGAGCGCGAGACGCCATGCTGCATCCTCATTCGATGACACCAGCACCGCACGCTGACGGAACATGATGGCGAGCCAGCACCAAAGCGTACCGGTCGCCGACAGCAGCATGAGAATCCACCACGTCATATCCTTGCTCTCTGCCAAAGACAGCGACTGATTCGTCGCGAGCAGATGAGCCGACGGTAGCTGTCCGAGCAGTACGGCGATGAGCGCCAAGGGAAGACAGGCGACGAGCGAACGTCGGTACAGCGCGAAGCCGGCGTCGAGCACTTCGCTCAACGTAGCGGCTCGTGGCGGCAACAAACGATCGGCGGGAAAAGAACTCTCTTTCACCCGCCCAATCTAGCAGAGCTCGCATCCGATCGTGCCAAACTAGCGGCATGACGTCCGGCGATCCCATCGGTCATCCGAGCAGCACCGAATGCCCCTCGCGACTTCGCGAGGCGATCGCTGTGGCCGCCGGCGCGCTCGAGACGATGCTGCGCGCTCCGACCGGTGTGGCCGCGGGCGATGCGCCCCACGTCGATGCCGTGCGCGAAGCACAAGCTCTGGTCCTCGGCAGTCTCGGATTGCCTCGCAGCACGCTCTATGCGGACCCCGATCGACTGCTGACTGCACTCGAACGCGCCAAAATCGAGGCGTGGCTATCGCGGCGCTGCAACGGCGAACCTCTCGCGTATCTCATGGGCGAACGCGAGTTCTGGTCGCTCACTTTCGAGGTCGGCCCGGCCGTACTGGTGCCTCGACCCGAGACGGAGTTGCTCGTCGAGCATGCACTGCGCATCGGCGATGCGCTCGAGCGTACCGGCAATGCCCTACCCCGGGTGCTCGATTTGGGAACGGGCTCGGGCGCCATTGCCATCGCCATCGCGCACGAGCGCCCCGGTTGGCGGGTGACCGCCATCGAGCGATCGGTCGACGCACTCGCCATCGCTCGGCGCAATGCCATTCGACATGCCGTGACCAACCTCGAATTGTTGCAAGGCGACTGGTTCGAGCCCGTCGCCGAGCGATTTTTCGATGTCGTGGTGTCGAATCCGCCCTATGTCGCTGCGGACGATCCCCTCCTCGGCGGCGACTCGCTGCGTCACGAACCGCGTGAGGCGCTGACTCCCGGCAACGACGCCCTCCGCGACCTCGCCCATCTCATCGACGAAGCTCCGCAGCATCTCGACCACGGAGGCAGTTTGCTGTTGGAGCATGGCTCGCGTCAGGGCGCGGCGCTGCGGGCAAAACTTGTCGCGCAGGGTTTCGCTCACGTAGTCTCGCACTCGGACCTGTCGGGTCAGGAGCGCGTGACCGAAGGCCAATGGCCCTGACGCGCCACCACCCCAAAATTTTCAACGTCTACGGAAGTTACGCATGCTCAAGTTCAAAACCACTGCCGGGGATTTCACCGTCGAGCTCTACGAAAAAGAAGCGCCGGAATCCTGTGCCAACTTTTTGCAATATGTCGACGACGGCCATTTCGACGGCACGATTTTCCATCGCGTGATTCCGGGATTCATGATCCAGGGCGGCGGGTTCGCTCCGGGCATGGAGCAGAAAGACACCCGCCCGCCGATTCGCAACGAGGCGACCAACGGTCTCGAGAACTTGCGCGGCACCCTCGCCATGGCGCGCACGAGCGACGTCCATAGCGCGACCTCGCAGTTTTTCATCAATCTCGTCGACAACGATTTTTTGAACCACCAGCCCGGCAACTATGGTTATGCCGTATTCGGGCGCGTGACCTCCGGGATGGACGTCGTCGACGCCATCGCCGGCGTTCCGACCACGCGTCGCCGCGGACACGGCGACGTGCCCGTCGATGATGTCGTCGTCGACTCGGTCACTCGCGAGAGCGCTGCCTGAGTTTCGCCCGGGTCGGTCGCTGGCTGCTGCGCGCCGCGCTGATCGCGGTGGGCGCGTCGGTCGCGCTCGTAGTGTTGCTGCGTTGGCTCCCTCCCCCGACTTCGGCCTTCATGGTCGCGAGCCGTGCGGCCGCTTTGACGCAAGGCGATTTCCGCTACTCGAACAAATACGACTGGGAGCCTCTCGAGCGCATCTCGCCGCATGCGGCCATGGCGGCGATCGCCGCGGAGGATCAGCAGTTTCCGTTCCACGCCGGCTTCGATTTCGAGTCGATCCGCAAGGCTGTGCAACACAACTCGAAAAGCAAGCGCAAGCGCGGCGCCAGCACCATCTCGCAACAAGTAGCGAAGAATCTTTTTCTTTGGTCGGGGCGTAGCTGGGCTCGCAAGGGTCTCGAGGTGTACTTCACCGTGCTCATCGAGGCGGCGTGGCCCAAGGAACGCATCCTCGAGGTGTATCTCAACGTCGCCGAGTTCGGACCCGGCACCTATGGTGTGCAGGCTGCCGCCCAAAGATTTTTCCGCAAGGACGCCGCACGCCTCACACGCCGCGAAGCGGCGACGCTCGCGGCGGTGCTGCCGAATCCGAAGCGATTCCGGGCTGATCGGCCGTCCAACTACGTACAGAAGCGGCGTGACAGCATCATGGGACAGATGCGGGCACTCGGCGGCCCATCATTCCTCAAGCAACTCGATGACGACGACCCGACCGTCGCACGGGGACGCTGACGTCCTTAAGCCGCCTCCGCCCTCGCTCGGCTGCCGAGCGCCTCAGGCGCGATCGTAGCCGAGGTTCGGCGCGAGCCAGCGCTCCGCCTCCTCGACGCTCTGCCCTTTACGTCGCGCGTAATCTTCGACCTGATCCCGATCGATCTTGCCGATGGCGAAGTAATGGGACTCCGGGTGAGCGATGTACCAACCGCTCACCGCCGCCGTCGGATACATCGCAAAACTCTCGGTGAGTCGGATGCCCGTGTTGCGCTCGACGTCGAGCAGCTGCCACAGCTTCGCTTTTTCGGTGTGATCGGGGCACGCCGGATACCCTGGCGCCGGTCGGATGCCACGGTACTCCTCGCGGATCAATTGCTGGTTGGTCAATTGTTCTGCGGTGTCGTAACCCCAAAGCTCACGTCGTGCGCGCTCGTGGAAATGCTCCGCAGCCGCCTCTGCAAAACGATCGGCCAGCGCCTTGAGCATGATGCTCGAGTAATCGTCGTGTGCCGCTTCGAATCGCGCCACGTGCTCCTCGATGCCAATTCCCGTGGTCACCGCGAAGGCGCCGATGTAATCGCGCACACCGCTCTCGCGCGGCGCGACATAGTCGGAGAGGCATTCGTGCGGCTGACCCGCCGGCTTACCTTTCTGCTGTCGCAGGTGGTTCAGCGTCATCAAGACTTCGCGACGATCCTCGCCCGAGTAGACCTCGATGTCATCGCCGACGGAGTTGGCCGGGAAGAACCCGAGCACCGCGCGCACCGATAGCCAATTGCCCGCGATGATCTGCTTCAACATGCGACGCGCATCCGCGTAGAGATTGCTCGCCGCTTCACCGACGATGGGATCGGTGAGGATGTCCGGGAACTTGCCCGCAAACTCCCAGGCGTTGAAGAACGGCATCCAGTCGATGTAGTCGAGCAGATCGGCGAGCGGATAATCCTCGAACACCTGCACACCGGGACGCAGCGGGGCGACGGGCCGGTACGCCTGCCAATCGATGCGCCGACGATTCGAACGCGCCGCGGAGAGATTCGCCTCCGGCTGTTTCACCGTCTTGCCGGCGTGTTGCTCGCGTCGACGCTCGTGCTCTTCGGCGATCTTCGCAGCGAAGGCGGGCTTCGCCGTCGGCGTCACCAAAGATTGGCAGACACCGACCGCACGCGATGCGTCTTTTACGTAAACCACCGGCTCGCGGTACTGGGGCGCGATCTTCACCGACGTGTGCGCAGGTGAAGTGGTCGCCCCGCCGATCAGCAGCGGCACCGAAAAGCCTTGTCGCTGCATCTCGCGCGCGACGTGCACCATTTCATCGAGCGACGGCGTGATCAGGCCAGAGAGTCCGATGAGCGCGGCATTCTCGCGTCGGGCGACATCGAGAATACGCTCCGCCGGCACCATGACGCCGAGGTCGATGACCTCGAAATTGTTGCACTGCAACACGACGCCCACGATGTTCTTGCCGATGTCGTGCACGTCGCCTTTGACGGTGGCGAGCACGATCTTGCCGTTGCTGCGCGCGGCGCCCGATTTCTCGCGCTCGATGAAGGGCACGAGATGAGCCACCGCCTTTTTCATGACTCGCGCGCTTTTGACCACCTGCGGCAAAAACATCTTGCCGGCGCCGAAGAGATCGCCGACGACGTTCATGCCGTCCATCAGCGGGCCTTCGATGACTTTGATCGGATGATCGGCCTCGAGTCGCGCGGCCTCGGTGTCCTCCACGATGAACTCGTCGAGCCCTTTGACGAGGGCGTGTTCGAGTCGCTTCGAAACGGGCAGAGAACGCCATTCGAGATCCGCTTCGCGCTTGGTGCCCGATTCGCCCTTGTAGCGCCCCGCGATCGCGAGCAAACGCTCCGTAGCGTCCTGGCGACGATTGAGGATCACGTCCTCGACCGCTTCGCGCAGCTCGGTTTGGATGTCGGCGTAGATCGCGAGCTGCCCCGCGTTGACGATACCCATGTCCATACCGGCGCGGATGGCGTGATAGAGAAACACGCTGTGCATCGCCTCACGAACAGGGTCGTTACCCCGGAACGAGAACGACACGTTACTGACGCCGCCGCTCACCATGGCATGCGGCAGACGCTGCTTGATCAACCGGGTCGCTTCGATGAAATCGACCCCGTAGTTCGAGTGTTCTTCGATGCCGGTGGCGACGGCAAAGATATTGGGATCGAAAATGATGTCTTCGGGCGGGAAGCCGACCTTCTTCGTCAGCACGTCGTAAGAACGCGAACAGATCGCAACCTTGCGCTCGATGCTGTCGGCCTGACCTTGCTCGTCGAAGGCCATGACGACGACGGCCGCACCGTAGGCGCGAACCTTGCGCGCCTGCTCGATGAATGCCTCCTCGCCCTCCTTGAGGCTGATGGAGTTCACGATGGCCTTGCCCTGAACACACTTGAGGCCGGCTTCGATGACGGTCCATTTGGAGGAGTCGATCATCACCGGCACTCGAGCGATGTCGGGCTCGGATGCAATGAGATTGAGGAAACGAACCATGGCCGCTTCGGAATCGAGCATGCCCTCGTCCATGTTCACATCGATGATCTGCGCGCCCGCCGCTACCTGCTGACGTGCGATGTCGACGGCTGCGGCGTAATCATCGGCCTCGATGAGCTTGCGGAACTTCGCGGAACCCGTGACGTTGGTACGCTCGCCCACGTTCACGAACAAGGTCTCTTCGCTGATGTTGAGCGGCTCGAGACCGGAGAGGCGACACTTCACCTCGACGTTCGCGCGCTGGCGCGGCTTGACGCCCCGTACGGCCTCGGCGATCAATCGAATGTGATCGGGCGTCGTACCGCAGCATCCGCCCACGATGTTGAGCAACCCCGACTTCGCAAACTCCGCGAGGATCGCAGCCGTTTCTTCGGGTGTTTCGTCGTACTCGCCGAACGCATTGGGCAATCCGGCGTTCGGATACGCGCACACGTAGCGATCCGAAATGCGCGAGAGCTCGGCGACGTAGGGCCTCATGTCCGAGGCCCCGAGTGCACAATTGAGACCGATGGCGAAAAGCTCGCCGTGACGCACGGAGTTCCAGAACGCTTCGGTGGTTTGACCCGAGAGCGTGCGACCGGAGGCATCGGTGATCGTGCCCGACACCATCACCGGAAGGTCGATACCGAGCTCGCCCTGAACCTGTCGCACGGCGAATAGCGCCGCTTTGGCATTCAAGGTGTCGAATACCGTCTCGATCAAAAAAATATCCACGCCGCCCTGCACGAGCGATCGAGCGGCCTCGGCGTAGGCGATCACGAGCTGATCGAAATTGACGTTTCGCGCACCCGGATCGTTGACGTCCGGCGAAATCGAAGCAGTACGGTTGGTCGGGCCGAGCGTTCCGGCGACGAAACGCGGCGAGCCCGTGGAGGCTGCGACCTCATCGGCGATCTCCCGAGCGATACGGGCCGCCCGGTAGTTGAGTTCGGGAACGAGGGCTTCCATG
>JBIJCL010000232.1:0-3706 GCA_044344725.1 Steroidobacteraceae bacterium
ACGCGCGGTGAATTCCGGCGACGATCTCCGGCTGCGTCAGCGTCAAAAGGTCGTTGTTGCCGCGGATGTCTCGACCGTAGTCTCGGAAGCGATCGCCTCGGTAACCAGCCTCGTCGAGCTTGTGACGCTGGATCATCGTGCCCATCGCACCGTCGATGAGCAGGATGCGCTCCTCGATGAGCTCACGCAGTTTACGCAAACGTTTTTCCCGCGCCTTGACGTCGACGGGCACCACCGAATAGGGCGAGGACTTCGCGCTGACGGATCGATCGTCGAGTGCAAGCGGTGATCCCGCATTCGACAAATGCGGCAGATGCGACGGACAACAACTCATGATCAGGCTCCGGAGGTCTGCGGTCTCAAACCGAGTGCGTGACAAATGGCGTAGGTAAGCTCGGCTCGATTGAGCGTGTAGAAGTGGAATTCATTGACGCCATGCCGACGCAGACGCGAGACCTGTTCGATGGCGACGTTCGCCGCGATGAGTCGACGCGTGTCCGGGTCATCATCGAGGCCGGCGAAGCGCTCGGCGAGCCAGTTCGGGATCTTGGCACCGCAACGTGCAGCGAAGCGCGTCACCTGTGGAAAGCGCGTGATCGGGAGGATGCCCGGCACGATGCTGATGCCGATGCCCGCAGCGACACAGCGATCGCGGAAACGCAAATAATCGTCCGTATCGAAGAAAAACTGTGTGATCGCCCTCGTCGCACCCGCATCGACCTTGCGACGGAAATTCTCGAGATCGTCCTCGGGCGAACTCGCCTCCGGATGGGTCTCGGGATAGGCCGCGACCGAAATGTCGAAATCGGCGACCGAGCGCAGCCCCGCAACGAGATCCGCGCCGTAGGCGAAGCCGTCCGGATGCGGTTCGTATTTCGTGACACCCTGGGGCGCATCGCCTCGCAACGCGACGATGTGACGAATGCCCTCGTCCCAATATTTTCGAGCGATATCGAGGACCTCGCCTCGCGGCGCACCGACGCAGGTGAGATGCGGCGCGCCGGTGAGCGCCGTCTCGGACTGGATACGCTTGACGAGCGCATGCGTGCGATCGCGCGTAGAGCCATCGGCGCCATAGGTCACCGACACGAAGCGCGGCGCGAGTGGCGCGAGGCGCTGCACCGACTGCCACAAAGTGGCTTCCATCGCGGCATCGGCCGGCGGGAAGAATTCGAAGGAGACGCGGATCGGTTCGGCGGACATGGGCTAGCTCCTCGGGCGAGTACGGCGAGATCAGCTGCGGACGGCAGCGGACTGAGAGGTCGAGGTGTTGAGGGTGGATCGAGAGGCGCGTACGCGCCCTCGTGCGACGAGAACATGACGTCCCTCGGCCTCGACGGGCGCGATCGCCAGACAGTCGATGCCGCAGTCGGCCAAGAGCGTGCGCAAGCGCGAAGGCGGAGACCCCTGCGCTTCGAGTAGATCGTAGGGGACCACGCACCACAGCACGCCGGAATCCCCGAGCCGAGCCCTTGCGCGCTGCAGCAGCGCGGGAAGCTGATCGCTCTCGCGAAGCTCGTCGGGCAACGGCGCTTCGAGACAGACATCAAAGATTCCGCCGGTACGAACCTCGCCGCTCGTCAGGACCTCAGCCTGAAACCCTTCGGCCTCGAGCCAGGACTGCAAGACGTTTTTTTCGGGCTTGGAGGCCGCACGCAGCGTGACACGAGGCGCGCCGCCCGAAGTGGTACGACGCTCGTCATCTTGCAGAAGCGCCTCGAGGACCTCTCGATGCTGGCTGCGGACGAGCACCCGTGCCCCGACGATGTCGCGTGAGAACTCGCTACCGAGCGCGCCCCGCAGACTGCGTCCGAGCCGACTCGTGACCACCCAATCCGCCGCAGAGCCCCGCAGACTCGCCCGCGCACCCGCCTCGATGGCATGTAGACGCGCCCTCGCCTCGCGTAGCGCGGCATCGTCGGGCGCCAGGCGACTGAGCAACAAGCCGAGAAGATCGGCCGAAAAGCCCGTGTCGGTCGCCGGTTGGTACTCGACGCGCTGACCGCGACGAACACGACGCAACAACCCGGCTTGAGCAAGCTGCTTCAAATGCCGCGAAACGTTCGGCTCGCTGTCCGAGGTGGCCGCAGCCAATTCAGAGACGCTGGTCGGCCGATCGGCACACAGTCTCAGCAAGCGAAGACGCGCCGCATCGGCGACCGCCCTCAGCGCCCGCGACATGGTGTCCGCATCTGCCCGAGTTTCTGAATTTCTCAACATTGCAATAATCCTACCCTCTAGACGCCCCCGCTCACAAAAGTTACATTCGCAACAGTTTCAGTTGTAACTAAAGGCGGGACCATGAGCGCTGTGTTGAAGGACGTGCCCCACGCCAACCCCATGGGCCTCGACGGATTCGAATTCGTCGAGTTCGCCTCCCCCGACTCCGCCCTTCTCGACCAGGTATTTCGACAGCTTGGCTTCGAGGCGGTGGCTCACCACCGATCGAAAGACGTCACGCTTTATCGTCAGGGCGGGATCAATTTCATCGTCAACCGCGAGAAGCGCAGTCAGGCGGGGTATTTCGCCGAGGAACACGGTCCAGGCGCCTGCGGGATGGCGTTCAGAGTCCACAACGCACAGAAAGCCTACGCGCGGGCGCTGGAGCTCGGCGCGCAACCCGTCGACCTGCCGACGGGGCCCATGGAGTTGCGGCTCCCGGCCATCCGCGCAATCGGTGGAGCGGCGTTGTATCTGATCGACCGGTATAGCGATGGCGCGAGCATTTACGACATCGACTTCGAGTGGCTCCCCAACGTCGATCGGAACCCTGATGGCGTCGGCCTGCAACTCATCGATCATCTGACGCACAACGTTTATCGGGGACGCATGGCGCATTGGGCCGCGTTCTATGAGCGCCTGTTCAACTTCCGCGAAATCCGTCACTTCGACATCCACGGTCAACACACCGGTCTGCAATCGAGGGCGATGACGGCCCCCGACGACAAGATCCGCATTCCCCTCAACGAAGAAGGCGGTCAGGGGGGCGGGCAGATCGAGGAGTATCTGCTGCGCTTCAATGGCGAGGGCATTCAGCACATTGCGCTCTCGACGACCGACCTTTGCGCAACGGTCGATGCCCTGCGCGCTCGCGGCGTGCCGCTGATGACGGCACCGCCGGAAACCTATTACGAAATGCTCGAGGAGCGATTGCCGGGCCACGGACAGCCCACTGCGGCGCTGCAGCAGCGCGGCATCCTCCTCGATGGCACCACGAGCGGCGAACGCAGGCTGCTGCTGCAGATTTTCTCTGAGTGCCTCATCGGACCGGTGTTCTTCGAGTTCATCCAAAGAAAGGGCGACGAAGGTTTTGGCGAAGGCAACTTCAAAGCCCTATTCGAATCGCTCGAGCGCGACCAGATGCGACGCGGGGTGCTCAAGCGATGAGTCTCATCAAAAAAATACATCACGTGGCGTATCGCTGTCGCGATGCGAAGGAAACCGTAGAGTTTTATCGCGACGTCCTTGGCATGGCGTTCACCACCGCCTTCGCCGAAGATCGCGTCCCCTCGACCCACGAGCCCGACCCGTACATGCACGTGTTCCTCGATGCCGGGATGGGCAATGTGCTCGCTTTCTTCGAGCTACCGACGCGCGAGCCCATGGGGCGCGACCCGAACACACCGAGCTGGGTACAGCACATCGCCTTCGAAGTCGACGATCTCGCCACGCTCGAGAACACTCGCCAGAAACTGATCGAGCGCGG
>JBIJCL010000048.1:0-9829 GCA_044344725.1 Steroidobacteraceae bacterium
TCCATCGGTGCGCGTATCGCGCCGCACTCGGTGTTCGCCCGCAAAAATTATTTTTATCCCGATCTGCCCAAGGGTTATCAGATCAGCCAATACGAGCTGCCCGTCGTGGCGCAGGGCTGGCTCGACATCGTTCTCGATGACGGTACCCGCAAGCGCGTAGGGATCACGCGTGCGCACCTCGAGGAAGACGCGGGCAAGTCCTTGCACGAAGGCATGCCCGGCATGAGCGGCATCGATCTCAATCGCGCGGGTACGCCGCTCATCGAGATCGTGAGCGAACCCGATCTGCGGTCGGCCAAAGAGGCCGTCGCCTACATGAAGAAAGTGCACACGCTCGTGCGCTATCTCGATATCTGCGACGGCAACATGCAGGAAGGCTCCTTCCGTTGCGATGCGAACGTGTCGGTCCGCCCGAAGGGTAGCGAGAAGTTCGGCACGCGCGCCGAGATCAAGAATCTCAACTCGTTCCGCTTCGTCGAGAAAGCCATCAACTACGAAATCGAGCGGCAGATCGAACTGATCGAGTCGGGTGGCAAAGTGGTTCAGGAGACGCGTCTCTACGACCCCGACAAGGGCGAGACGCGCTCCATGCGCTCCAAAGAAGAAGCCAACGATTACCGCTATTTCCCCGACCCCGACCTGCTGCCGCTCGTGATCGACGACGCCTTCGTCGCCGCGGTCAAGGCATCGCTCCCGGAGCTGCCCGACGAAAAAGCCGCGCGCTTCGTGCGCGACTACGGACTCTCCGAATACGACGCGGGTGTGCTCACGGCGAGCCGAGAGCTCGGCGCGTTCTACGAAGACGTCGTGCGTCGCGTAGGTCGCGATCCCAAGTTGTGCGCGAATTGGGTCATGGGCGATCTCGCGGCATTCCTCAACAAGGACAACCTCGAAATCGGCGAGTCGAAGGTCGATGCCGAAGCGCTCGCGGGACTCGTCACCCGCATCGTCGATGCGACGATCTCGGGCAAGATCGCCAAGGACGTCTTCGAGGCGATGTGGGCGAGCGGCGAGAGCGCCGATGCCATCATCGAGCAGAAGGGTCTGCGGCAGATCACCGACACCGGTGCCATCGAAAAAGCCATCGACGAGGTCATGGCCAAGAACCCCGGTCAGCTCGCCGACTATCGCTCCGGCAAGGACAAACTCTTCGGCTTCTTCGTGGGACAGGTGATGAAGGCGACCGGTGGCAAGGCCAATCCGGCGCAGCTCAACGACCTGTTGCGCAAGAAGCTTTCTGGCTGATGCAGGGCGCTCGCAGCAGCGACGAATCCCCGGGCGAGCATCGGGTCATCGACTTCGTGCAGCGTTTCGTGGTCGAACAGCAGTCGGTTCGCGGTCAATTCGTGCGGTTGGGCCCCGCCTGGCTCGCGCTGCGTGAGCACGCGGATTACCCCGAGTCGGTAAGGCGTTTGCTCGGCGAGGCGATCTCGGCTTCGGTGCTGCTGGCCTCCACGCTCAAGTTCGAAGGCGAGCTCACCTTGCAGTTGCAGGGCAACGGCGGCGTCCGTCTGCTCGTTGCGCAGTGCACCCACGACTTTCGCGTTCGCGGTGTTGCGCGCTTCGATCGCGAGCGCGTCTTCGATGACGCCGACTTCGCAGCGCTCGCAGGCGAGGGGACCATCGTGGTCACCATCGAGACCGGCAAGCAAGCCTCGCGCTATCAGGGCATCGTGCCGATCGGTGGCGGATCGCTCGCCGCGTCGCTCGAACATTACTTTGAGACCTCCGAGCAACTGCCGACGCGGGTCGTCCTCGGCGCTGACGATTTCGGCACGGCAGGGCTGCTCGTGCAGCGCATGCCGGGGCAGGGCGGGCTCGCGGGCGAGGGCATCGCGCTCGAAGCCGAGGCAGACCGCACGTTTTCGGCAGCCTGCGAGGCGATCTCGGGTGTGCAGCGCGACGAACTGCTGGTTCGGCCGTCGGCCGAGCTCATGCGGCGAACCTTCGCAGGACTCGATCTGCGCCTACACGGATCACACGCCGTGGGCTTTCGCTGTCGATGCAGCGCAGAGCGCGTCGAGGGAATGCTGCGCTCGCTGGGTGTCGTGGAGGTCGAGTCCATCGTCGCCGAGCGTGGTCAAGTGATCGTGACCTGCGAGTTCTGTCACAAGCCGTGGAGTTTCGATGCGGTCGATGTATCACGGCTCTTCGGTGCGGCGGCAGATCAGCCGCCCGGCTCCAGCGCGGTCAACTGATCTTCGCCTGATCTTCGTCAGGCCAACCTCAGACCCGGTGCGCACTCGCGAGATACTCCTCGCTCTGCATTTCGATGAGACGACTCGCAGTCCGATCGAATTCGAAGCGTAGACGCTCGCCTCGGTAAAGTTCCGAGGGTCCGGCGGCGGCGGATACGACGAGCTTGACGCGTCGGTCGTATAACTCGTCGATGAGTGCGATGAAACGGCGTGCGGCATCTTCGCTGTCGCGCGTGAAGATTGGCACATCGGACAAGACGATCGACTGGTACTCGCGCGCGAGACCCACATAGTCGTCCTGACTGCGTGGCCCTTCGCATAGCGCCTTGAAGTCGAACCAAACCACATTTTCGCTGAGCCGTATGACGGGGATGGGTCGCCCCTCGATCTCGAGACTGCCGCCCGAGTGACCCGCGCCGTCGGCGAGATCCTCGAAGATTTCGGCCAGCGCCCGCTCGACGTGAGCGGCGTCGCTTCGCAGGTAGATCGGTGCGCGGGTGAGATGTCGCAAGCGATAGTCCGTTCCGCCATCGACGCAGACTACCTCGCAGTGCCGCTCGATCAGCGCGATGGCCGGAAGGAAGCGCTGCCGCTGCAAGCCGTCCCGGTAAAGCCCGGAGGGCGGCACGTTCGACGTAAACACGAGCGTGACGCCGCGATCGACGAGATGGGTGAAGAGTCCGGCGAGCAGCATGGCGTCGGCGATGTCGCTCACGAAGAGCTCATCGAGGCAGATGAGGCGTGAGCGGGCGGCGAGGTCGGAGGCGACCGCAGCGAGAGGGTCCACTTCATCGCGGTGGCCGCGAAGGCCCTCGTGCACACCCTGCATGAACCGGTGGAAGTGACTGCGGAGTTTGGCTTCGCTCGATACGCGCTCGAAGAAAAGATCCATGATCCAGGTCTTGCCACGACCGACGCTACCCCAAAGATAGACGCCACGAGCCGCAGCGATGGGATCAGATCCGACGAGACGGCGAACCATTTTTTTGATCGTCGGCTCGGTATCGTGAGACCGCAGCTCGAGACGCAGTCGCTCGAGATGAGCGAGTGCCGCATGTTGTGCGGCATCTGCAGAAAATCCGCTAGTTTCGAGCGCCGAACGATAGCGCTCGTGGAGCGAGGGCGAGGCTTCGCTCACGCCTTGAGCTCCGGAATATCCTTGAAATGCTCGAGGCAGCCCGGATTGATGAGTGCGTCGGTGTTGGTCACCGGCAAGCCGTGGACGATGTTGCGCACGGCGAGCTCGACGATTTTTCCGCTGATGGTGCGCGGGATTTCCGGCACGGCGATGATGCGTGCCGGGACGTGTCGCGGCGATGTGTTCGTGCGGATGACGTCTCGAATGCGCTGGCGCAGCGACTCATCGAGCACCACGCCCTCACGCAGCCGCAAGAAAAGCACGACTCGTACATCGCCCTGCCAGTCCTGCCCGATGCATAGCGACTCCAGAACTTCCGGCAGCGTCTCGACTTGTCGATAGATTTCGGCCGTGCCGATGCGAACACCGCCGGGGTTCAGCACGGCATCCGAGCGACCAAGGATCACGAAGCCTTCGCTCGGGGTACGCATCGCGTAGTCGCCGTGATGCCAGAGGCCGGGGAACCGTTCGAAATAGGCTTTGCGGTAGCGGCTGCCGTCCTCGTCGCCCCAGAACCCGATCGGCATCGACGGGAAGCTGCCTCGACAGACGAGCTCGCCTTTTTCTCCGGCGGGCAATGACTCACCGCGATCGTCGACGATGTCCACCGCCATGCCGAGCCCGGCGCATTGCAGCTCGCCGCGGTGGACAGGCGCTGTCGGGTTGCCGATGCAGAAGCTCGAGATGATGTCGGTGCCGCCCGAGATGGACGCGAGATGCAGATCGGATTTGACCTCGCGATAGACGAAGTCGAACTGCTCGGGCGCGAGCGGCGAGCCGGTGGAAATCAGTGTGCGCAGCGCAGGCAGGGCTACGCGCTCGCGGGGGCGATAACCCGCCTTGTCGAGTGCGGCGAGAAACTTCGGGCTCGTGCCGAAGATGCTGACGTGCTCTTCTTCGGCCATGCGCCAAAGAATGCCCTCGTCGGGATGCAGGGGTGAACCGTCGTAGAGCACCAGCGTCGCGCCGACCGCGAGACCGCTCACGAGCCAGTTCCACATCATCCATCCGCAAGTCGTGAAGAAGAACAATCGATCCTGTCGACGCAAGTCGACGTGCAGTTCGTGTTCTTTGAGGTGTTGCAGCAGCGTCCCACCCGCACCATGCACGATGCATTTGGGTTTGCCCGTCGTCCCCGACGAGTACATCACGAAGAGCGGATGGTCGAAGGGCAGGCGCGTGAATACGGGTTTCGCACCCGGCGCTCCGAACTGCGACCAAAGTTGGACGTTCGCCGAGGACAAGCGCGAGCAATCCGGCGCGTTCGACACATAAGGGACGACCAATACCGTGGTGACCGAGGGGAGCTCGGCGAGCACGCGGCCGATTGGGCTCAAAGAATCGATGGTTTTCCCGGCGTAAAAATAGCCATCGGCCGTGATCAAGACTTTCGGCGCGATCTGCCCGAAGCGATCGAGTACGCCGGCGATGCCGAAGTCCGGCGAGCACGAGGACCATGTGGCTCCGAGGCTCGTCGCAGCCAGCATGGCGATGACGGTCTCGGGCAGGTTCGGCATGAAAGCCGCGACGCGATCGCCTGGCTTCACTCCGGCGTCACGCAGTCCCGCCGCGATACGGCCCACCTCGGCATTGAGTTGTTTGTAGGACAACGTTCGGCGCTGTCCTCGTTCGTTGGTGGCGAGCAGCGCCGGATGGTCGTCGTGGAAGCGCAGCAGGTTTTCGGCAAAGTTGAGTCGAGCGCCCGGGAACCAGCGTGCGCCTGGCATCTTCTCGCCATCGACGAGCACCGGCGCATCCGCCCACTCCGCGCGTACGTCGGTGAAATGGGCGAGTTCGAACCAGAAGGCGTCGGGGCGCTCGATCGTCCAGCGATGCAGCGATGCATAGTCGTCGAACTGCAGACCGCGTCGTGCGGCAAGACATTCGACGAAGCGCGTGAGGTTCGCGTCCTCGCGTCGCGCCTTACCGGGGGTCCACAAGACGTTTTCGGGCATGGTCGGTGCGAGGCCGCGGCGGCGCGAGGGATCGAGCGTCAGAGCGACTGGTAGATCGGTCCCGAGCCGCCCTCGGGCGTCGTCCAGTCGATGATCTGGTACGGGTCCTTGATGTCGCAGGCTTTGCAATGCACGCAGTTGGCCGAGTTGATCTGCAAGCGCTTTCCGCCCGCTCCGTCGTCCACCATTTCATAGACGTTGGCAGGGCAGAAGTTCTGACACGGATTGCCAAACTCCTGCGCACAGCGTGTGACGCAGATGTTCGGATCGCGCACCTTGAGATGGATCGGCTGGTTTTCTTCGTGCGAGTTGTTGGCGTAGAACACCGACGCGAGTCGGTCGCGCGGGGCGAGGGTGCGCTCGACCCAGCCGCGATCGGGCGAGTCGAATTCGTCGAGTCGCTGCGTCTCGGCGTAGGCGGCCGTGTTGCGCAAGGTCCAGGGTGTGCGACCCCCGGTGAGGGTTTCGAGTGCACCGTTGGCCATGGCGAACCACAGCCCGCGCTTGAAGCCCGGCTTGATGTTGCGAACCGACTTGAGCTCGAGGCCTCCTTCGGAGGCGCGAAAGCGCGCGTCGAATCCGGTCGTGGCGCAATCGTGTTCGGCAAGGTGTTCGGCGGCGAGCATGCCGCAGCGAATCGCCTGGTGTATGCCCTTGATCTTGGCGACGTTGAGCGTGCCAGCGGCGTCGCCGATGAGCAGGGCGCCCGGCATGTCGAGCTTGGGCAGCGACTGCCAGCCTCCCGCGGCGATGGTGCGCGCGCCGGCTGCGACGATCTCGCCGCCTTCGAGCAAGGCCTTGATGCTCGGATGATGTTTGAACTGCTGGAACGCCTCGAACGGTTTGAGGCGTGGGTCGCGATAATCGAGTCCCACCACGTAACCGACATACACCCGATTGTTGTCGAGGTGATAGAGAAAGCTCCCACCGTAGGTCTTGGAGTCGAGCGGCCAGCCCACCGAGTGCTGGATGAGCCCCGGCTCCACGCGCCCTTCGGGTAGCTGCCACAATTCTTTGAAGCCGAGACCGTAGGTCTGCGGATCGCAATCGGCATCGAGCCGAAAACGCTGGATCAGCTGCTTGCTGATGCTGCCGCGACAGCCCTCGGCAAGCACCGTGACGCGCGCACGAACTTCAGGGCCCGGGGTGAAGTTGGGACCGATCTCTCCTGACTTCTCGATGCCCATGTCGCCGATCTGCACGCCCGCCACGCTACCGTCTTCGTTGAACAAGGGCTTGGCGGCGGCGAATCCCGGAAACACGTCGACGCCGAGATTCTCAGCCTGCGCGGCGATCTGCGGCATGAGCAAACCGAGCGAGACGATGAAGTTGCCTTCGTTGTGTTGCTGCGGCGGTGTCGGCAAGCGAATGCGGCCCGTACGAGTGAGCAAAGAAAACTCGTCGCGCTTCGCCGGCACGCAGACGCCCGGTGGTTGCTTGCGCCATTCGGGCAGCAGCGCATCGAGCGGGCCCGGCTCGAGCACCGCACCCGAGAGCGAATGCGCGCCGATCGTCGAGGCTTTTTCGAGGACGCACACCGTGAGTTCAGGTTTGACCTGTTTGAGGCGCACGGCGCAGGCGAGACCGGCAGGGCCACCCCCGACGATCAGGACGTCGTACTCCATCACATCGCGTTCGACCGCCTCGCTCATGGTCAGATCCTTTCGATGGCGATGGCCGTGGCTTCGCCACCACCGATACAGAGCGCCGCGATGCCGCGACGACCGTTGTAACGCATGAGCGCGTGGGCGAGCGTGGCGATGATGCGAGCGCCGGTCGCGCCGACGGGGTGACCGAGCGCGCAGGCACCACCGTGCACGTTGAGTTTCTCGGACGGGATGCCGATATCTTTGGCGGCCGCCATCGCGACCGCTGCGAACGCTTCGTTAACCTCGTAGAGGTCGACGTCGGAGGCTTTCCAGCCCGAGCGCTCGAGCACTTTCTGGATGGCGCCGACCGGCGCCGTGGTGAACCACTCGGGCTCCTGCGCATGACTCGCCTGCGCCACGATACGAGCGAGGGGCTTGAGTCCGCGCGACTTCGCGAAAGACTCCGTGGCGAGTACGACCGCGGCCGCACCGTCGGAGATCGAAGACGAACTCGCTGCCGTGACCGTGCCGTCCTTGCGGAAGGCGGGTTTCAGTTGCGGAATCTTCGAGAGGTCGCAGGTGAAGGGCGTCTCGTCGCGCTCGACCACGGTGTCACCCTTGCGGCCTTTGACGGTAACGGGCGTGATCTCGGCGAGGAACGCGCCGTTCTCGACGGCGGCCAAGGCGCGCGTCACCGAGGTCGATGCAAACGCATCTTGATCGGCACGCGTGAATCCGTAGCGGCCCGCCGTGTTCTCGGCGAATGCTCCCATCATCTGGCCGTCCCACGGGCTTTGCAGGCCGTCGGTGAACATGTGATCGAGCAGCTCGCCATGGCCCATGCGATAGCCCGATCGGGCCTTCGGCAGAAGATAGGGCGCATTGGTCATCGACTCGAGACCGCCCGCGGCAACGACCTGGGCTTCGCCCGCGCGCAGCTGATCGATGGCCATCATGATGGCCTTCATGCCCGAGCCGCACATTTTGTTGATGGTGGTGGTCGGCACGGACTTCGGGATGCCCGCGCCGATCGAGGCTTGGCGGGCAGGTGCCTGACCGAGGCCCGCGGGCAGCACGCAGCCCATGATCACTTCTTGGATGTCGGCTGGAGCGAGCCCGGAGGCTTGCACGGCGCCCGCGAGCGCAGCGGCGCCGAGCGAGGGCGCGGTGGTTTGGGCGAACACCCCTTGGAAAGCACCGATCGGGGTTCGGCGGGCAGACAGCAGGACGATGGACTCGGACATGGCGGACCCTTTTGAGAACTGAGACGAAGAAGGCCGCCAAGTGTAGGGGAAAACGCCCCCGATTCGCCGGGTCGCCGCTGGATTCGCGAGGTCGCCGCGGTGATCCCCCGTCGGTCAGCCGCGGTCGGGTTCCCCGAGGCGCTCGAGGATCGCGGCCCGGGTCCGCTCACGCAGCAGTCTCGCGGCCTCCTCGGGCTCGATACCCGGCGGCACGGTGATGGACGGAAGCAGTTCCACCTCGACGGCGCCCAGCTTCGGGAAAAATCTGGGGCTCGGCAGGATTTCGCGAGTGCCGCGGATCACGCAGGGCACCACCGGGCACCCGGCATACGCGGCGCTCTTGAACGCGCCGCTGTGGAATTTGAGCAGTCCCGGCTCGCCGACGAACGTGCCTTCCGGAAAAAACAGCAACGATTGCCCGCTCGTCGCGGTCCGCAGTACGCGCCTCGCATCGAGAGAGCCTTTGTGCCGATTGAATCGTTCGACGAATTCACTACCGAGGCGGGTCAACAACAACCCCGCGAGCGGTACGGTCGCCATCTCGCGTTTGACGACATAGGCGTAATGCTCCGGAAGCACGGCCTTGATGACGATGGCGTCGATGTAGCTCGCGTGATTTGCCGCCACGACGCACTGGCCGGAGGGTAAATTTTCGACGCCCTTCACGAGCAGTGGCACGCGGCAGAGCTTGAGGATGAGGCGCGAGGCAACACCCGCCATGTGCCGACGTCGATGGACGCCGGGCACGACGATCAGCAGCATCAAAAGCGTGAGCGCGATCAGCACGAATACCAGCCACGTGTAGGAGCCATAGAACACGCGGCCGAGTAAGGCGAGAGGGCGTTCTCTGGGCAGGGCGGGTGAGCTCGTAGCGTCGGTGATCATGGGTATGTCGGATCTTGAGGCGCGGTATCCTTGTGTTCGTCGTGAAGGAAAGTCAACGAAACGAGACGGAATCAGTCGTCGTTCCCGACCCGGCGATCCTGCGCTTTCTCGACGTGATCTGGATGGAGCGGGGCCTTGCGGCCAACACGCTCGCCGCCTACCGCGCCGATTTGCTCGCCCTGCAGCACTGGCTCGAGGGACGCGGCTCCTCGCTCAAGGCCGTGACCCGAGCCGATCTGCTCGATTTTGTTGCGGCACGCGTGAGTGGTGGGGCGCGACCCCGCTCGACGGCGAGGCAGTTGTCTGCATTTCGCCGTTTCTTCCGGCAGCAACTGAGAGACGGCGCGAGGCGCGATGATCCGACCGCCGAGGTCGCCATGCCTCGCACCGGAAGACCGTTGCCGAAATCCTTGAGCGAACGTGACGTCGAGGCGCTGCTCGGCGCTCCGCGCATCGACGACCCCCTCGGCTTTCGCGATCGCACCATGCTCGAGCTGCTCTACGCCACGGGGCTGCGCGTCTCGGAGCTCGTGGGTCTGCGACATGCGCAAGTGAATCTCAACCAAGGCGTCGTGCGGGTGGTGGGCAAGGGTAATCGCGAGCGCCTCGTGCCCCTCGGTGCCGAAGCCATCGATTGGTTGCGGCGTTTCGAGCAAGGAGCGAGGCGCGACATCCTCGGAGAGCGCCGTACGGATCACCTCTTTCCGACCCGTCGAGGCGAGGCGATGACGCGCCAGGCGTTCTGGAACCTGATCAAGCGGCACGCGCAAACGGCCGGGATCGACAAGCCGCTCTCGCCACATACGCTGCGCCATGCGTT
>JBIJCL010000325.1:0-2513 GCA_044344725.1 Steroidobacteraceae bacterium
CTCAAATTTCCGCGGACCAACATCAAGATCGAGGCCGATACGGCAAAGGCGGCACTGCTCGGCGTGCCTGCCGTGGAGATCGATCGCGCCATGCGGCTGGCTATTTCGGGGCTGCCGGCCGGGACCTACAAGGATATCGATGGTGAGCAGTATCCGATCGTCGTTCGCACACCGCTCGAGGGTCGACCATCACTCGAGGCCATTGAAGCCGCGCGCGTGATCAGCGTCACCGGCGAGTCCTTGCCCTTGTCGCAGGTGGCATCGATCGAGTTCGAACCTGCCCCGGTGTTGATTTCGCGATACGACCGACAGCGTGCAGTCACCATCAACTCCGACGTGCAGCGCGGCGAAAATACCGGAAAAGTCACGGCCGCCGTCGTGAGCCGACTGGATGACATGGAATGGCCGCGCGGTTATCGCTACGTACTCGGCGGTGACGCCGAAGCGGGCGCGGATGCCTTTGGCGGAATCGGCACGGCCATCATCGTGGCGCTGTTCGGAATCTTCGCCGTACTGGTACTCGAGTTCGGAAGCTTCCGCTCAACCTTGATCGTGCTCACCGTCGTTCCGCTCGGAATCTTCGGTGGCATGTTGATGTTGTTGTTGACCAAGAACGATATTTCTTTCACGGCGGCCATCGGTTTCATCGCCCTGATCGGAATCGAAATCAAGAACTCGATCTTGCTCGTGGACTTCACCAACCAGTTGCGTGAAGAAGGAGTGCCACTCGATGAGGCCATCGAACAAGCTGGCGAAATCCGTTTCTTGCCGATCTTGCTGACCTCGGCCACGGCGATCGGCGGGCTGCTGCCGCTCGCCGCGCAGAACAGCGGCCTTTATTCACCCATGGCTTGGGTGATCATCGGAGGTCTCATCACCTCGACCCTGCTTGCGCGACTCGTCACGCCCGTGGTGTACAAGTTGATTCCGCCGGAAGGTCACGAGCCGAAGAACATCGCACGTGGTAATCAGCCGGAGTCCTCAGGCGCACTGCTCTAAACGCTGCGTCGCGGACCGATCAACCCGCCGACTCGAGCTCCCAGGTTACGAGCGGCGCGTTACGGCGGATCCAGAACCCTGCACCAATCGGGCGGAAGTTTCTGGAGAGCCGCTTTCGATACCACGCTCCGGTGCGCATGGTCACGTCACGATCGGTACGTGACTGATCGGCGTTTTCGCGCCAATCCCGTCGCGTCAGCGCACTGAAGAACAACACGCCCTGACAAAGCCTCGCGAAGTTTCGCATCGCCTTCTCGGCCGACTCGTCGTCGAGATACTGCAGAACGTCGAAACAGACGACGAGATCGAAGGGTTTTCGAGGACGATAGGACGCGAGACTGCCTTGTACCCAACCGTAACGATCACAAAGATACTCGCTGTACTCGAGTCCGACGTATGTGGCACCCGGCAATGCGCGCAGCAAAGGCTCGCGCATCAGGCCGAGTCCGCAACCCGCATCGAGGATGCTCGCCACGGGACAACCGATATGCCGCGTATACGCGGCGATCAAATTGGCACGTGCCGCCATCTCGGCGCGTGAAGTCACGGAGGTCCGGCCGTCGCGGTAGAAGCGACGGTAGTAATCCCTCCCGAAACGTTCGCTCGACGAAGTCAAACGATGCCAGCGAGTTTCTTCGCGATCTCTGCCACCTGTGCCGGATCGGCTTTCGAAACCTCCGGATACTCGGTGAAACGCTCCGGAATTTTGATCGTCGCGTCGATGCCCATCTGATCGGAACGGAAAGCGCCGAACTGCGGGGACTTCTCGCAAGACGGATCGAGGATCATCGGAATGCCATCGGCTTGGATGATCGAATCCTTGACCGGTTGCCAGCGGGTCATCATCGCCCACTCGACCTGCTTGAGATCGTATGGATCGACGTCGGGTCCGACGACGATGACGAGCTTGGCAGTTCTCCCCCAGCGACCCGCTGATCCCCACACTGCGTGGATGACGTATTTGCCGAAGTTGGGATGCGGTTTGCGCCAACCGTCGACCGACAGTTGTACGACGTAACACATGTTTGGCGTGACCGCGACGTCATGCACTTCCGGAATCTTCTTGCGCAAATCGGAGAGCACTTCGCCTTCGACCGGCAACAACGCGATGTAGTTATGATCGAACGGGGGCACCATCTCCATCGTCGCGTGCCAGATGGGGTTCTTCCGGTGCGTGATGCATTTGATGCGCACGATCGGAAATACCTGTACGCGGTCGTAATAGCCGACTGGGTTGGAGTGCCAGCCGATCGCTTCGAGCTCATCGGTGATGACCTCACCCTCGAGCACCCACTCGGCGCTGGCGGGCACTTCGAGATCGACGGTTTCACAGCGCACCATTTCGACCGGTGAGCCACGCAGGCCGCCGGCAAACGCCGTCTCGTCGACATTGAAGGGCACGCCCGTGGCGGATGCGAGATGCAACGCCGGATCACATACGCCGGCGATGGCGACCTCGAGACGCTTACCCATCTGAGAGGCTTTGAAGGTGTGTCGGCCGATATCGGAGAACG